>NZ_JAGSYI010000018.1 GCF_025685625.1 Acidicapsa acidisoli | reverse complement strand
GCCACCTGGAGGTCAATCCTGTCGTTTGCCCATATCCTGGCCTGCCCGCGGTTAACGGATTTCTTGTGAAATTCGACATGTACAACTACGCCACCAGCACCGGAACCCAGAGCATGACCGGGTACTATTACGGTCCAGATCAATACCCGGACAATTGGGCGGCGGGCGCTTACAACCCGATTCCAAGCACCGACATGGCTCCGTCCGGGATCAACCTCGGCAGCGGGGATGAGTTTTCAGCCACCATTGTTAACAACGGAA
>NZ_JAGSYI010000017.1 GCF_025685625.1 Acidicapsa acidisoli | reverse complement strand
CTTCTCAGTCATATTCAGAAATAATCTCGATCCTGATTTCTCGACGACCATGGCCTCCAGGCGATTGGAATCAATCTTGATTTGACCTACCCTCTCGCCCGTATCGGTGTTCACGATTTCCAGGAACGTGTGGTTCAGTTTCGCATCGAGGCCGCCGTCCGCGATGTACAAATTATGTGTCACGGGGTCATACCCGGTCGCATCCGAATCGGCCAGGAGCTTCACGGTCTTCAGCAGTTCGTACGTGGTTCCGTTGAAGAT
>NZ_JAGSYI010000016.1 GCF_025685625.1 Acidicapsa acidisoli | reverse complement strand
AACATATTCGATGCGTTGTGAACTACGTGCGGGACGACATGGACGGAAGGGGAAGCGCACGAGGCGTTGTTCTCCAACCAAAGGTTCGCCGAGTCGCAGCTGCTACCGAAGCCGTTCGGATAATTGATGACCGTCGTTGTGGTGGCCGGGGGCAGCGAGGTTATGGTGTACGTCGCGGTACCCACAGCGTTAGCATCGCCCGTGGCAACCGCGATGGCTTTCAATGTCTCAGTCGAGCTAACCGTAATGGGGCCAGCGTACTTTGTTGAAGCCGTGGTGGGCGTGGTGCCGTTCGTGGTGTAGTAGATGGCGGTGCCCGCAGTCGTATCTGAGATGGTCACCTTCTGCGAACTGGTATAGGTGCCGCCAGTTGGACTAAAGGTCGGCGCCGGCACGACAGTGTCGATGGTGTAGGCTGCCGAAGCTACAGTGCTGTTGTTGTATCCGGATGCGACCGCAATCGCTTTCAATGTCTCCGTCGCGCTTACCGCAATGGGGCCGGAGTACTTTGTTGAAGCCGTGGTGGGCGTGGTGCCATTGGTGGTGTAGTAGATGGTAGCACCGCTGGTGGCATCGCTGATGCTGACCGTCTGCGCCGAGGCGTAGGTTCCCGCTGCCACAGAGAAGGTTGGTGTAGCGGCTGTGGGCGTGCTTGTTCCAGTGGCAA
>NZ_JAGSYI010000015.1 GCF_025685625.1 Acidicapsa acidisoli | reverse complement strand
CGTTGTGAACTACGTGCGGGACGACATGGACGGAAGGGGAAGCGCACGAGGCGTTGTTCTCCAACCAAAGGTTCGCCGAGTCGCAGCTGCTACCGAAGCCGTTCGGATAATTGATGATCGGCGTTGTGGTAGAGGCCGAGGTTATGGTGTAGGCAGCGGACCCAATCGCACTGTTGGCGTCGCTCGTAGCAACCGCGATGGCTTTCAATGTCTCAGTCGAGCTAACCGTAATGGGGCCAGCGTACCTCGTTGAAGCCGTGGTCGGCGTGGTGCCGTTCGTGGTGTAGTAAATTGTTGTTCCGGCCGTGGCATCGCTGATGGAGACTGACCGCGCGGATGTGTAGGTGCCTGCCGCTACGCTGAACGTCGGCGCAGGCAGCACTGACATGATGGTGTAGGTGGCCTTACCCACAGAGTTGGCATCGCCCGTCGCAACTGCGATGGCTTCCAATGTCTTCGTCGCGCTTACTGTAATGGGGCCGGTGTACAAGGTCGACGAAGTTGTAGGTGTGGTGCCGTTCGTGGTGTAGTAGATGGCGGTACCGGCAGTCGTATCTGAGATGGTCACCTTCTGCGCACTGGTGTATGTGCCGCTCGCCGGGCTGAACGTTGGTGCGGGTACAGTGGAGTTGAGGATGTAAGCCGCCTTGGCAGCCTTACTGTTAGTGTGACCCTTCTCAACTGCAATGGCTTGAAGCGTCTCAGTCGCGGTCACCGAGATCGCTCCTGCGTACTTCGTTGAGGAGGTCGTGGGCGTGGTGCCGTTGGTGGTGTAGTAGATGGTAGCACCGCTGGTGGCATCGCTGATGCTGACCGTCTGCGCCGAGGCGTAGGTTCCCGCTGCCACAGAGAAGGTTGGTGTAGCGGCTGTGGGCGTGCTTGTTCCAGTGGCAAGTGTCCAGCTATCGATGTAGACGTCATCCAGGAATGTTGCGGTACCGCCGCCAAATCCTACGTAAGCAATCGGCCCGTTGCCGTTCTGGACAACTGTTCCAATCGATGGGTTAGTCGGCCAGCTTTGCTGATAGTTTGCATGGGTGACCAGATCCGTGAGGTTGAGCGAAATGGTGCTTCCGTTGTTAACAATGGTGGCTGAAAACTCATCCCCGCTGCCGAGGTTGATCCCGGACGGAGCCATGTCGGTGCTTGGAATCGGGTTGTAAGCGCCCGCCGCCCAATTGTCCGGGTATTGATCTGGACCATAATAGTACCCGGTCATGCTCTGGGTTCCGGTGCTGGTGGCGTAGTTGTACATGTCGAATTTCACAAGAAATCCGTTAACCGCGGGCAGGCCAGGATATGGGCAAACGACAGGATTGACCTCCAGGTGGCATTGCGACCATGAGAACTGATCGGAGTCGCCAGAGTAAGTCCAGCCACCGCCGTTGGGTGTCTTGTAGTTGGGGTCACTGACGCCCATAAAGCCAAAGCCTGCACCGCATCGGGAGGGTTGATAGGAACAGTCGATGTGAAACGTGAATGTGGTGGTGAAGTTCGACACATTCACCGGCGTTTTGAAGAACATATTCGATGCGTTGTGAACTACGTGCGGGACGACATGGACGGAAGGGGAAGCGCACGAGGCGTTGTTCTCCAACCAAAGGTTCGCCGAGTCGCAGCTGCTACCGAAGCCGTTCGGATAATTGATGATCGGCGTTGTGGT
>NZ_JAGSYI010000014.1 GCF_025685625.1 Acidicapsa acidisoli | reverse complement strand
TCAGGATGAGGCCGAGAAGGAGCGGCACATTGAGCCAATGACTCCATCGCACCAGGAGATGATGCTTCCTAGCCACGAGCACGCCTCGCTTTTCCGGCAATGTGCTAGTGGCGGCCAGTTGATTCTCAGTAAGTGTTGAAAGGCTCATCGGTGGTAACCCCTTACCGCATTGCGTTTTGCGGCATTGCCGCCGCGATTACAAACACTTTGTTCGTTGTAAGCGTTCCATTCGGCAGCTTCTCAGTGGCTGCATAGACGGTATCGCCGGCAGCTAGCGTCACCTTTTCCCGCGCGACTTCCGTAACTGGAACGTTTGGAGGCACAGAGACCGTCTGCGCGCCGTTCTGATATTGAACTACCAGGGTCGTGCCATTGCCTTTCTGTACCGTGCCGTTCGTCATACGTGAGTGCGACATGGCAGGTCGAGAGACTGAACCATTGGTCATTCTGCTGTGAGTCATTGCTCCCGGAGCCGCATCCATCATGGCACTGCCTTCTCCAGCGCCACGCAGTTCCGCGGGAAATATCTTGATCTGCGTTGCCAGCTCCGTTCCATCCGGCTGCTTGACCGATGCGACCCCGACAAACGATGTCGAAGTGACGTGACTCAAATCCGACGGTATCTGCTTATAGGTTGTGAGAGGCTGCTTGATGTTGACATGGACTACGCCTGACTTGGTCAGGATCTCGAGCGAACTGCCTGTAAATGATTGGAGTTTTCCCTTAACACCGGAAAGTGGAGGGGCCGCTTTCGCCTGTGCCCAGGCTGCATGCGGGCATGCCGGCACAACCAGTAAAGAGAGGAATGTGAGACGCAATAACAAATGCTTCATTGAGATGTCCTTCCAAGTCACAATATCGAGCGGCCTGAATCCTCGCGAATTTGCCACTCGCTAATGAAGTGGCCGGAAAGGCATGGATTATTCCTTGCGCGCCGAA
>NZ_JAGSYI010000013.1 GCF_025685625.1 Acidicapsa acidisoli | reverse complement strand
GCAAATGCTCTATGGGAAGCATCCATCGCAAACGGCTACATTGCGAAAGATGGCGAAGCGACTGCAAGGCAAACCATCGAATCAGGCATCAACGCAGGTATGAGCAAACCGCGTCCATCACATCCAACCGTGACGAATGATCCAATGACGCAAGTGGTTCGCCAATCAATCGCGAACATGCTCGCACGGTTCAAGGAAAAGCAAAGCAAGTCGAGCGTAACAGCGAGCGGCAAACGTACCGTCAGTCTTCTACAAGGCTCACAGATAAGCGAGCGGCCTATTACGTGGCTTTGGGATGGATACCTGCCTTCTGGTAAGTTGACTCTGCTTGCTGGTGCTGGTGGGACTGGAAAATCAACCATCGCATTTAACCTTGCATCAACCATCACCAATGGAAGCAATTGGCCAGATGGCTCACGGTTAACGAACCCTGGAAATGTTCTAATCTGGAGTAGTGAGGACGATCCAGCCGATACGATTAAGCCGCGTCTCATGGCCGTAGGTGCAAACGACACCCGCTATGGAGTCATCAGTGGAACAATTGACGAGCAAGGCTTACGCTGCCCATTTGATGCTGCTCTTGATATGGATGGCCTGCGAGCAGCCGTGAAGTCGATAGGCGGAATATCCCTCCTTATCATCGATCCAATCATCACGGCAGTAACAGGCGATATGCACAAAGCGAATGACGTTCGACGCGACTTGCAAACCATCGTTGACTTCGCAGCCGAGATGAATTGCGCAGTATTGGGCATAACGCATTTTGCCAAAGGCACAGCAGGCAGGAATTCTGCCGAGCGTGTCATCGGCTCGCAAGCGTTTGCCGCATTAGCTCGCATGGTCCTGGTAGCAGCGAAAGAAGAGGATTCGCAGAAGCGAGTATTCACGCGAGCGAAGTCCAACAACTCAGTCGATACCGGAGGCTTCAGCTATTCAATCGAGCCTGTCTCACTTCGGTACGGAATCATTGCAACTCGCGTCGTATGGGGTGAGCCGTTGGAAGGATCGTCACGATCCATTTTATCTGAGATTGAGGGCGAGCAAGTAGAGGACAGTTCGAGCAAGCTGGCAGAGGCCAAAGCGTTTCTACTGGAGACACTACGCAATGGCCCTGTACCGTCGAAAGAACTTCTTGAGCACGCTCGCGAGACTCGCGACATCAAACGCGACACTTTGATTCGTGCTCAAAAGGCTCTCTCAATTACC
>NZ_JAGSYI010000012.1 GCF_025685625.1 Acidicapsa acidisoli | reverse complement strand
AACTACGCCTACATCAACCTCAACGATCCAGTCGCGCGCTTGTACGGCGTTGGCCAAACCCAGATCTTCGGCTCCGGCCAGTACGCCATGAGGCTGTGGGTGAAGCCCGACCAGTTGGCGAAGCTTGGCATCACCATTACGGACATTTCCAACGCGATCCAGGCGCAAAACACAGTAAACCCAGCAGGTCAGGTCGGAGGAGAACCGGCTCAAACTAACCAGCAATTCACCTATGCCGTGCTGGCCCAAGGGCGCCTGAAATCGCCGGAAGAGTTCGGAGACATCATCGTGCGCGAAGCGCCGAATGGTGGCATCGTCCGGGTGAAGGATGTGGCCCGCGTTGAACTGGGCACGCAGGACTACAGCATGGTTAGTCGCTTGAACGGCAAGTCCGCTGCCGTGATTGCTGTATACCAACTACCCGGAACTAACGCTGTGCAAACTGTGCAGGGTATCCGCAAGCTCATGGCTCAGATGAAGCAACGCTTCCCCGAGGATATGGACTACGCCATATCGCTCGATCAGACAGCCTCGGTCACAGAAGGCATGAAAGAGATTCTCGTGACACTCTTGATCGCGATTGTGCTGGTAATCTTGGTGGTCTATCTCTTTTTGCAGGACTGGCGCGCCACTCTGATTCCATTGCTGGCGGTGCCTGTCTCGCTGGTTGGAACCTTCATCCTGTTCCCACTTTTCGGCTTTTCCATCAACACCCTCTCAATGTTCGGGCTGGTGCTGGCCATCGGCTTGGTGGTAGATGACGCAATCGTCGTTGTCGAGGGTGTGCAGCGCCACATCGAGGATGGCTTGAATCCCAAGGACGCGGCTCGAAAAGCCATGGACGAGCTAACCGGCCCGGTGATTGGAATCGCGTTGGTTCTCTCGTCAGTCTTCGTGCCAACTGCTTTCATCCCTGGCATCACGGGAAGGCTCTATCAGCAATTCGCAGTCACGATCGCCATCTCGGTGGTACTCTCCGCCTTCAATGCGCTCACGCTCAGCCCCGCGCTGGCCGGACTCCTGCTGCGGAGAAAGAAAGAGAGCCATGGGACATTGCAGCGTTTCTTCAACTGGTTCAATCTCCTGTTCGAACGCGCGACGGGAGGATACGTCCATTGGTCCGGCGTGCTCCTTCGCAAGGGTTCAATGGTGCTGGTGCTGCTGGTGATTTGCGGTGCGGCCGGATTGTTTTTTGGTAGCCGTCTACCATCCAGCTTCCTGCCCGATGAAGACCAGGGATATCTCTACATCAACATGCAGCTTCCCCAGGCGGCCTCGCTGGAACGCACCAGCGCGGCTGCAAGACAGGTCGAACAGATTCTTGCCGACACGCCCGGCGTCCAGTACACAACGAGCGTAGTTGGCTTCAGCTTACTCAGCCTCGTCCGCACAAGCTACAACGGATTCTTCTGGGTCAGCCTCAAGCCCTGGGATGAGCGCAAAAGCCGTGCGGAACAATACCAGACCATCAAGGCCCATTTGAACCAGGAACTCAAGAATCTGCCGGCAGGGACCGTCTTCAGTTTCTCTCCGCCGGCGATTCCCGGCGTGGGCACTTCGGGAGGTGTCTCGTTTGTCCTGGAGGACCGCGCCGGCAGAGACGTTCCATTTCTTGCAGACAACCTCGCCAAATTCCTGACAGCCGCTCGTCAGCGTCCTGAGATTGGCACGATCTTCACGACATTCGTACCGAGCGTGCCGCAAAAGTTCGTCGAGGTGGACCGGGAGAAGGTGCTTAAACAGGGCGTTGCATTGCCGGATGTGTACAACACGATTCAGGCGAACATGGGCGGTCTCTTCGTGAACTATTACAACGAATTCGGCCGCACTTGGCAGGTGTATATAGAGTCCGAAGCTCCCTACCGGTCGAATACCGAGAACCTCGGTCAGTTCTACGTGCGCAACAACCAGGGCGAGACAGTGCCGCTTTCCGCACTGGCAAGTTTTGAGAGCCGGTCGGGTCCTGAATTCACGATGCGCTACAACGAGTACCGATCAGCGCAGATCAATGCTAGCGCCGCACCCGGCTACAGCTCTGATCAGGCAAGAGCGGCTCTCGAAGATGTGTTCAAACAAACTATGCCCCATGAGATGGGGTTCGACTACATGGGCATGTCTTACCAGGAAAAGATGGCGGAAGATGGAGTATCATCTTCGGTCATCTTTGGATTCTCGCTACTCTTCGTCTTCCTGATTCTGTCGGCGCTATATGAAAGCTGGAGTCTTCCCTTTAGCGTGCTCCTCAGCACACCGGTCGCGGTTTTCGGTGCCTTCGGAGTGCTATGGCTGCGCCGCGTAGTGCTGGGCCTCTTTCTGCCGCCCTACATGGTCCAGATGGAGAACGATGTCTATGCGCAGATCGGCCTGGTAATGCTGATCGGCCTTGCCGCCAAGAACGCGATTCTGATCGTCGAGTTTGCCAAGGAACAGTACGAACAAGGTAAGCCGCTCATGGATGCGGCGCTCGAAGGCGCGCGCCTTCGTCTGCGACCCATCATGATGACCTCGTTCGCGTTCATTCTCGGCTGCGTTCCGCTGTGGACCGCGTCCGGGGCCGGCTCGGTCGCACGCCAGATTATGGGTACCACCGTGATCGGCGGCATGACCGCCGCAAGTGTGCTCGGCATCTTCACGGTACCGGCAATTTTCTACCTCGTGGAGCGATGGTCCGCGGCGGGTCGCGCGCGCTTCATGACGCCTGCAACTCTGCCCAGTGCGATCGCGGAGGGCAAGCAAGATGCGTAACAGATTCCAAAACAAATTCGGCACAGGATCCGCATGGTTCCTTCTCCTGTCGGCCTCGATGCTCTCCGGCTGTGCGGTCGGACCCAACTATCATCGGCCGGCGGTGCAGACGCCTCCGGCCTTCCACGGCCATGACCAATCGCAACAGACTGAGCCGCAAACCGCATCGTTCGCCGATCTTCCATGGTGGCAAGTGTTCCACGATCCTCAATTGCTGGACTTGATCCGCGCGGCGTTGAAGCAGAACTATGATTTACAACTGGCGGTCGAGCGCGTCAATGCAGCGAGGGCGCAGGTTGGTATTACGCGATCGAACGAGTTTCCGCAAGTTTCACTCGACCCGACTTTCAGCGGCGGAAAGACCGACCAGAACATCAAGTCAAACGTTTTTTCGCTCTCTGGAGACGCCCTATTTCAAGTGGATTTGTTCGGTCGCTATCGACGCGCAACCGAAGCAGCCCGAGCTCAACTTCTGGGCACCCAGGACGCACAACAGACGGTGATCCTCACGCTTGTGAGCGACGTGGCCAGCGATTACTTTCTGCTTCGCAACCTCGATCTGCAGCTTCAGATCACCAGGGAAACCGTGCGAACCCAGGAAGACTCAGTCAAGCTGACCAAGCTACGCCTTGAGCACGGTGTTGCAACGACGCTGGACGTGCTTCAGGCGCGGCAAGTGCTCGACGTTGCGAATGCACAGATCCCGGACCTCGAACGGCAAATCGGCCAGACCGAGGACGCGCTCAATATCCTGCTGGGAAAGTATCCGGACAATGTTCCTCGGGGAATGCCTTTGGGCATTGAGACCCCAGAGGGCTGGACATGGAGCGAGTCTTTGCCGCCTCAGTTGCCCACAGGTCTTCCCTCGCAGTTACTCGAACGCAGGCCAGACATCCATCAAGCCGAGGAAAACCTGGTAGCCGCGAATGCCAACATTGGCGTTGCCAAAGCAATGTTTTTCCCTCAGCTCTCTCTCCTGGGCTCTGGCGGCGCGGCATTTGGACATAGCCAGTTTGCCGGATCGCATATCCCTGCCCCGCTCGGAGCCGGAACCTATTCGGCATCCCTTACACAGCCGGTCTTTGAGGGCGGCTACTTGCGCAACAACCTGCGCTATGCCAAATCGGAAGAGCGCCAAGCCCTGATCGGTTACCAGCAGACCATTCAGCGTGCATTCGGCGATGTCTCAGATGCGTTGATTGGCTATGACAAGTACCACGTTGTCCGGGAACGCCAGGAACAATCGGTGAAGGATCTTCAGGAGTCGGTCAACGTTTCACTCATGCGCTATCGAGGCGGTACCTCGAACTACCTTGATGTCCTTGACAGTCAGCGATCTCTCTTCAACGCCGAACTGACCCTGGCACAGGCGCGCAATAACGAGTACCAGGGCCTTGTCCAGCTCTATAAAGCACTGGGTGGTGGCTGGAAATAAGCGAACGTCCAAACGGAGAGCAGATGTCGTTTCATCGAGTTGTCGCGGAGTTGCCTCTAATCACCCTCACGTTGTGGTTACAGTCTGTGGGAGTTGCGGTGCTCGTAACGTGGGTACAACGAGCTTTGGGCGGCGATATGCGCAAAATGGGCGCCTTTCGCTTCGCAGCATTGGTTGTGCGATTGGCAATGGCGGTTGTCGTTCTGCACGGATTGGAGATTCTGCTGTGGGCGACGTTCTATCG
>NZ_JAGSYI010000011.1 GCF_025685625.1 Acidicapsa acidisoli | reverse complement strand
ACATTCACTGGGAACAGTCCGATCCGCATCCCATCGTCATCGGCGCTGCATTCCTACTTCGCAAACTCACACAAGTCCTTGAATGACACATCAATCCAATATCCGATGCCCCGGAAACGAAAAACTGCCGGAGGTAGAACCCATAGCTTTGGACAAGCGATTGATCCAAGTATAGCCGCTGCATTCTGCCACAGAGAATTGGCTACCGCTGAAGTTGTACACTCGCTCCACGCATGTGCAATCTCCCCTCCTCTGGTGAATCCTACGTCAGATCCTGGCAGCATAAAGTTTGGTCCAGAACATTCGAATTTGGACAGGGCAACTCCGGCTTTGCTGCGGAAGTTCGGTACAGTTTGGATTAATCCGCCCAATTCTATGAACTCTGCGTGATAATAAGGGAGTCACTCTATGCCGAATTCCAGACATGTCTACATGGTGTTTTCACCACGTTCTCTGAGCTATTTCCGGAGTACGCCAGAGGGGCGGCTTCGTAAATACATTAAGACGACAGAACCTTGCGGTGAGTTGAAACGCTTTTATGCAGCCGGTGAAGCAAAGCAGTGGCTGAACGCTGCGCGGGGGTGGGGCTGCCGGACGGCCACGCCGCGCATTCTGCGCTTGGCCACGTGCTGACGTTTGTGGAATTGACACCCACCCATTAGGTGTTGGAACTGCGTTGAAACGGGTGCTGCAATCGTTACGGTACTACTCCATCTTTCGTACAGCGGAGTCCATATGCGAATCTGTATTGTCGCCGAACATGCCTCGAAGAAATTCGGCGGAGAGGCCGTTCTTCCAGTCCATTATTTTCGTCTGTTGCGGTCCCTCGGTGTCGAAAGCTGGATGGTTGTCCACGCGAGAACGCAAAACGAGCTGACAGAACTGTTTCCTGATGACATTGACCGTATTCTGTTTGTCCCGGATCTCTGGATTCACAAGCTCTTCAATTATCTGAGCGGCTATCTGCCGAGACGTCTGTCTATGTCAACTCTAGGGCTCTTGAGTCAGGTCATCACGCAATTCTGTCAGAAGGAAATTGTGCGCCGTCTGATCCGGGACAAGCAGATCAACTTGATTCACCAGCCAATACCAGTCGCTCCGAAATATCCCTCTGTCCTGTATGGCCTGGGCGTACCCGTGGTGATAGGGCCGCTGAACGGCGGAATGCAATATCCGCCGGCTTTCCGTAGCGCCGAGCCATGGATCGCACGGGCAGGGGTTGCTATAGCCGCGCGATTCGTCAATTTGGTGCATGGCCTGCTTCCAGGCAAAAGGCGGGCGGATGTAGTTCTTGTGGCAAACGAACGGACGCGTCTGGCTCTGCCATCGGGGATTCGTGGCAGAGTCATTGAGCTGGTGGAAAACGGGATCGACTTCAGCGTCTGGCAGGGCAGCTCCGTCAGTGTCGAGAGTTCGACCGCTCGCTTCGTCTTCCTCGGACGCCTAGTGGATTTGAAAAGCGTGGACGTAGTCATTCGAGCGCTGAAGGCGGTTCCTCTGGCGGAACTCGAAGTCATTGGCGACGGACCCATGCGCGAGCCATGGCAAAAGCTTGCTGACGAATTGGGGGTGAAGGAGCGCGTTCATTTTACCGGCTGGCTGCCACAGGAGCAGTGCGCGGCACGCCTGCAAACCGCTCTTGCGCTGGTTCTGCCAAGCATCATTGAATGCGGTGGCGCCGTGGTTCTGGAGTCCATGGCCATGGGCAAGCCAGTAATTGCCACTCGCTGGGGTGGCCCGGTGGACTATCTGGACGAATCGAGCGGGATACTCGTCGCGCCAACAAGCTATCAAGATATGGTGGACGGCTTCGCCGAGGCGATGGGGAAGCTGATCGCCTCCCCCGAACTCGCGCAATCCATGGGGATCGCTGGACGCAAAAGAGCGCTTCGCGATTTTGATTGGCAGCACAAGATCGATCAGATGATCGGTATCTACCGCTCGCTGCTGGAGAAATCGGATGTCTCCATGACGCTGGAAGATCACCCGGCGTCTCCCGCCGCACTGTCTGAGCACCGTTGAAGCCATTTCTGGCTGCATAGCTTCTCTTTGCTGGAATGCCGGGTTGACGGTTCGGGATTGTCTAATTGCTCGCCTTCTGGAAGGGACGTTCAACGAGCCAGCGACTTTTCCAATACCAGGTCGACGAGGTCACCTACGGTTTTGAGCTTCTGCAGATCGGCGAGGTTGAACTTTACCTTGAAACGGCGTTGTACTAACTCGATGACTTCGATGTGAGCAAGAGAGTCCCAGTTTGGAGTGTTGAGCGCGTTCGAGTCGCGGGTAAGTTCAATGTCAGGTTCATTGAGCACGTCTTCGAAAATCGGTCGGAGGCCGGCGAGGATAGTATCTGCGGTCAAATCAGCCATTCGTATGCTCCCTTACCTTGATGTGTTTGTGTGTGCAGTGTAGTTGTGCAACTCGAAGATAGAGACGCTAAGGGCCGCGATCTTGACGTAGCAGGAGGTGAAATTGAGCATAAGCAATGTTATACCGGCACAAGCCTTCTCGATTGCACGGTACGATAGCGTGACGAGAAGCGCCACGGCGGAATGCTATCCTTGATTTTTCTAAACATGCTTTGAGGGAAACTTGGCCGCGCCGTGATGTTGCGGCACGATGAGGCTCTTGTCCACGCGCATGCCGTGTCGGATCCTGGCATCGGTTGATGCCAGGAAGGCACGCCCGTAACCGCCTTTTTGAATCGCCGCGGATTATTTGGCGGCCAGGAAATTTCGCGTTGGTTTATTGTGCAATGGAAGGCTCATTGTTACAACTCGAGGAGATAAGTAAATGATCAGGGGACTCATTCGCAGGATAGCCTTCCGCACCGGGCGGTTGCATGGCTTGTACCTCCGCATATGTCGTCCTTTGGGCGATGAATATGCGCGTTTTCTGAGAGCCAGGAAGACCTTTCAATCGCAGGGTGAGTTTTGTTACATCATGCCCACATCGGTCTTCACCGATCCCAAGTATGTAGAGATTGGTAACAACGTGCAGATGGCGACGTGCACGGTATTTGGGCATGATGGTTCAGTGGCGATGTTGAATCGTGCGTACGGAGTGATTCTGGATAGCGTGGGCCCTGTGCGACTGAAGGACAACGTCTTCATCGGTCATAACGCAATCGTGATGCCGAATGTCACGATCGGACCCAATGCGATTGTGGCTGCCGGGGCGCTGGTCACGCGGGATGTTCCTGAGGGCAAGATCGTCAGCGGCGTTCCGGCCAAGGTGGTGGGAAGCGTTGAGACGCTGGTGGCCTTTCGCGAGTCGCAGACGCGTGATCTGCCTTGGGTAGAACTGCTGATGGCGCGTGGCGTGTCGGGCTATGATCCGCAGTTTGAGCCTGAGTTGCAGGCGAGACGGATCGCGCACTTCTTCCGCCGGTAGCGTAGATATGCACTGCGCCTCCTAATGAACTGATCATGCAGCGGGCCATGCGAATGACCGTTTTGTGTGATTGCTTTATGCCGCTGAATGGACCTCAAGTGCCCATTTTTGGTGCTGTTTTTCGCGGTCTTCCACTATGGTAAACTGCGTTTACAGAAAAATTAACAGCGGCGCAGGCGGTCTTGTTTAGCCTCATGAGGGATGGAGATACTAGAGATGAGCGTTCTATTCAACGACGAATACCTGGCCAAACTTCAAGGGCTAGCTAAGGAGAAGGCGGCCGAATACAAGGCCAACAAACCCTTCCCGCATATATATATTGACAACTTCCTTCCGATAGAAGCGGCCGAGGCTGCTCTTCGCGATTTTCCGCAGCCTAAGCAATTGGATTGGGGTGCTTTTTCGGGTCAAAATGAGAAGAAGTTGGCATTCGATGTCGCGGAGAAGCTTCCCGATTCTATTCGAGACGTACTTTACTTCTTGAATAGCCGCCCGATGGTGCAGTTTCTTGAAGTTCTGACCGGAATCGAGGGCGTGATCCCGGACCCATATTTTTTGGGCGGCGGTTTGCATCAGATTGAACGTGGCGGCCACTTGGAAGTTCATGCTGACTTTAACTACCATAAGAAGCTGAATCTCGATCGCCGGCTGAACGTGCTCGTCTATATGAACAAGGACTGGAAAGAAGAGTATGGGGGCCACTTCGAACTGTGGAACCGGGAAATGACGCACGCGGAGCAAAAAATTCTCCCGATCTTCAACCGATGCGCCATCTTCAGCACAACCAGCTTTTCCTACCACGGGCATCCGACGCCTCTTGCCTGCCCCCCGGATCGAACCCGCAAATCTATGGCAACCTACTATTACTCCAACGGTCGACCCGAGGAAGAAGTCGCCGGGGACCATACCACGCTCTTCCAACAGCGCCCGGGAACCGAAATACCCGCTGCTCAACATACTGTCAAGAGAGTTTTGCACGCGATCACGCCACCGATCATCTGGGATGCTGCGAAGAAAATTCGCAACTGAGTGAAGATTTGATGTCGAATCCTTCTGCGTAAGCGTTTGGTCCTTGGGATGACGAAACGCTTACTCTGTCAATGCCTTTAATTCTCTTTATTCTGTTGTTCGAGCCGAGGCAGCGCCGAGCAGTCGCCATTCTCGTAGCTTATGCAGCGATGGTTGATTCCAGGGATCATAGACTAAATAGTTGCGCCGGAGGTGGCATCGGAGATGCTCACCTCCGGCGCGGAGGTATAAGAATATCGGCGTGGTGGTCCGCGTCGGCTTATTCTGCGCCAAATGTCCAGCTATCAATGTATACGTCATCCAGGAATGTTGCGGTACCGCCGCCAAATCCTACGTAAGCAATCGGCCCGTTGCCGTTCTGGACAACTGTTCCAATCGATGGGTTAGTCGGCCAGCTTTGCTGATAGTTTGCATGGGTGACCA
>NZ_JAGSYI010000010.1 GCF_025685625.1 Acidicapsa acidisoli | reverse complement strand
GAGACGCAATAACAAATGCTTCATTGAGATGTCCTTCCAAGTCACAATATCGAGCGGCCTGAATCCTCGCGAATTTGCCACTCGCTAATGAAGTGGCCGGAAAGGCATGGATTATTCCTTGCGCGCCGAAATAATATTCCGTTCTCGATGTCCTGGGTTAAAGGAGACTGGAGCAAAATTCTTACACCAACCCTCTTTGAATCGAAGACCGTCTCAATTACGCGGATCGGGTGTTCACCGGATCTCCGGTGGCCGTTCGCGCCATGCTGATCTCTCATGCAAGCATGGCGCGCATCTGTAGCTTTACTCTCTCGATGCGGAATGAGGAGCCACAATTTCGGGATAGATTCATCAATCGCGTCGTCGGATGGAATAAAACCATCGGATGCCGCCACTCTTATAGGTGACAGCGTTTCGGGAGCACAATGCGAGTCATTGCAACCTAAACAAGAAAGCGAATCGGCCTGGTCGGATGGTGGGAATGCCTATGCGCTTCTTTTTCAGGTAGCTCGGAAGAGCTGCAAGCCTGCATAAATCGCATGGGCATCACGCTCTGAAATTCTCGATCGCAGATGAAATAGAACAGGCCTCGAACCCACTCTATTACCGAAGGGCGCTGTCTCGCCTGAGGTCAAGCAATGCAAAAGACAATTTCGCAGAAGCGGAGTTCCCTATGACAGCTGATTCTTTCGAAAGTGAACCCGAGTCGGAACTCGCATATTGGAAGTGCCGCGTAGCAAATCTGGAAATAGTCGTGTGCGAACTGCTCGTGGAGAACGAACGACTAAGAAGAGAACTTCAGATGTCAGTCTATGCGCGCTCTGATCTGGCAAGCGCACCGATGGATTCCCAAAAGGGCTAATGGAGACTGGCTGCATCGAGTCCGCGCAGGTTTAAGAAGATACGTAGTGTATATGGATTACCCGCCTGCGAGGCGGCTTCGTTCAAGTCGCCTATGTGCCAGTCTGCCGAAGCAGGCGCAGGCGTTCGCCCGCGCGGACTTCTCACTCCCTCTACCGGTTTAAGTTAGCAAACGGCCACGTGCTCAAAAGAGCAAAGCTGGCCGCGAGAAACTGTTCGCGCTCGGGAGAATCCGAGCCAGTGAGTGATATCCGGCTCTCCTCTCAATCGGATTCACAGATCATTCCGGGCCACACCTTCGTCCTCCTCGTCCGTGCTGAGAACATCGCAAGGGACACTTGACAAGCCGATTCAAAGAGAGCAAGCTAGCGGACGAATATCTGATCAGCCCGCTTTTCCGGCGAGTGGCAGATGAGATGCCTTGGTTCAACCCCTTAATCGCACGAACCGACGCGGCGTGATTGAGCGCCCGCAACAAAATCTTCCAAACCACGAGAATGGATATGTGTCACTGTGCCATGTCCTCTCTCTTCTGACCGTCTGACTCAGCATTTGCCAGATGCGGCAAATTCATGAAACGGAGGGTGCCACATGCGATTCACAAGGTTAGCAGCATCAGCAGCGGTCTGCGCGGCAGCGATCACTGCCGGTTCGATCTACTCGGTTCATCATGTGCGGGCACAAAGTGCTTCGCCAATCTACAACCCATACCCGCCTGGGATTCTTCCACCCAATTTGGATTCGGAGATAGCCAGGGTCCTCCGGGAAGTCGACGTCATCGAAGGTAGAGCTATTGAAAGGTGGCACTCCCTACCGCCGCCGACTCGATTGGGGATGCGCTCAGGCCCAAATGCGCCGATCCTAAAGGATACCGGAACTGAATCAATCGAAACCCTCGGCGAGCTAATGCTTTTCGACAAGAACATGTCGCCAGGCAGAAATCAAGCGTGCACATCTTGCCACATGCCGTATGCGGGCTGGAGCGGACCGATTCCTTCAGTGAACCAGACGATCATTGCCTATCCCGGAACAGTTCACTATCGGGCCGGCAAGCGGACGCCGCAGCGACACACGTATTCACCGTTCTTCCCAGTGCTGCAGTACAACCAGGAACAGATGCTATTCTTTGGCGGGAATTTCTGGGATTCACGCGCGACCGGATACAGGCTACGGAATCCCGACGCCGAACAGGCACAGGGCCCTCCCGTTGACACTCAAGAAATGGGCTTCCCTGATACAGCTTGCGTGGCGTTTCGGCTGAAGCGGGCAGTATACCGTCCTCTCTTCGAACTGATGTGGGGCAGAGACTCCCTCGATATCAGGTTCCCCGACGATAGTGAGAGGATCTGCGCAACTCCAGGAGGAGCTGCGGTGTTCGACGGAGACCCCGAACCAATCAAGTTGAGACGGGAAGAGCGCACAAAGGCGGACACGGTCTATGACCAATGGGGTCTATCGATTGACGCATACGAGCAGTCTGTGCAGGTCAGCAATTTCACGTCGAAATTTGACGCGTTCCTGAAGGGCAACTACACGATGACATCAGACGAGATGGCTGGCTTCAACCTATTCAATGGCAAAGGCAACTGCAACTCTTGTCATGTCGACGGAAGAGGGACGAATCTGAAGTCAGGTCAGGTGGACACCAGCACAACTGCGACGGCAAACCCTCCTCTATTCACCTGCTTCGGCTCGGCAAATGAAGGGCTGCCTCTCAATCCGAGGGATGCTTTCTATTATCAAACCACGCCGGACTCCTTTGGGTTCATCGGGAATCCTTACGGTTTCGGCTACAGAGATTTGGGAATGGGAACTTTTCTGCGAAGTGGTTTCGGCTCCGGCCCCAATCCGAACTCGTCATGGGTACAATTTGCGCCGTCGGTCGACGGCCAATTTCAAGTGCCCACGGTGCGCAATGTGGCAATGACACCACGGCAGTGTCCCACCACCGAAGCTGGAACCGGGAAACCTTACTTCCAGAAGGCGTTCTTTCACAACGGCTACATCAAGAGCTTGAAGCAACTCGTGCATTTCTACAACACGCGCGACACGAGCTTTGCCTACCCGGTCACTTCCGGACACTGCCCGGCAGGAACAATCGAGAGGGTGACCTGCTGGCCGATGAAAGAGGTGCCGCAAAATCTCGACACAACGACGGGGATGCTCGGCTTGACCGATGAGGAGGAGAACCAAATCGTTGCCTTCCTGGAAACACTCACCGACGGTTTCACCGCGCCTTATCCCAACAGCGATACCTTTACTGGGCAATGCATGACCGGTGGTTCGGCATCGACCCAAGGTAATCAGTACCTCATCCCTACTCCACCGCTTCCGCCCTGCGCATCGGAGATCTGCGGAGTGGCGCCGCTCCCGAGTCAGCCGATTCCGTAATGCAATAGGCTATACGGAGTCGTGGCATCAGCTTCTCTGGCTTGTCCGTCTCGCAAAACCCGATATGCGAGCGGACGAGCCAGAACTAAAGATGTTCGACGACGGTAGACCACAGTTTCTTCGTTCATAATCACCTTGAGTTAGTTGAGGTGTGAACATGAATAAAGCTCTTCTGGCATTGTCGATCACGATCTTGAGCGGCAGTCTGCTTGCTCAAGAAAGTCCAACCACTCCAAGAGCCGAGCGGGTACAGATCAGCGAGGGGCCAGAAGTCCCGTTGGTGGGTGGCTATTTGACGGTTATCCGATGGACGGTAAACAATCCCGGTGGCGTGCCCGTGCACTACGGGGTTGTGCACTATGGTAGGGATCCAAAAAGTTTGAGCCAAACCGCCAAGAATCCGATCAGGTTAAACCCTTACCATTCATCGACCGTGTTCCGTGTGAACCTGTACGACCTCCCGCCGAAGACGACCTTCTTCTACACCGTGGAATCAATGGATTCCAGTGGCAAGAGCGACGAAGTTACCAGTCCGATAAAAACCTTCACTACAAAATAGCCGAGAGCAATCTAACAGATAAGTATCGAATATCGAAATATCAGGATTATTACTCTGAGTCGCCCATGTTGCCATGATCGCCATATTGACGGCCGTGGCCAGCCCTCCGCACAGCAGCGCAATCAGCAGGCGAGTTTTTGTGGCGGAGGGATCGACGGATGACTGCTGGCTGGGCGAGCGCATTCTGGTCATATGGCTTCAGATGGGCTCCGCGCCAACGCCACATTCGCTTCTTCGCCTTCCTGTCTTCCGATGGATTGGTCACTGCTCAAAAATCACTCCCTTCCTGAAGTGCAGTCATGCTAGACGAAGGTTACGGTTCATCTTGTAAAGGCATTAGATCCCGTCGTAGCGTGAATATCCACGCTCGGCCCAATAATCTCTTGGCTCTTCCGCGACAAACGAAAGCTTTGTAATAGCCTTCACATTCTTCAAGCCGACCTTCACCGGAACAAGCAGGCGGAGTGGTGCGCCGTGGTCTACAGTCAAAGGCTGTCCGTTGAAATGAGTCGCAAGCAAGGTCTGCGGATGACGGGCT
Organism: Acidicapsa acidisoli; assembly: GCF_025685625.1. Classification (NCBI taxonomy): domain Bacteria; kingdom Pseudomonadati; phylum Acidobacteriota; class Terriglobia; order Terriglobales; family Acidobacteriaceae; genus Acidicapsa; species Acidicapsa acidisoli. Next base: position 1,572 of record NZ_JAGSYI010000010.1, on the reverse strand, counting down.
GTCGGCAAATCGAGCGATACGAAATAGGGGTCAGGATTCCCTGAGCCATCGAGATTGACGGACGACTCCACCCGCACCCATTTGGCCTGAGACATTGGTGGATATGCGCGCAACAAATCATCGAATCTTAGACCGGACCACCACGCAACAGCGCTCCAGCCCTCCACACAGACCAGCCGCGTAATCTGCTCGTGCACTTGGAAGCGCGTGAGCAGGTTGCGGATGTTCAGCGAAACTGTCAGGCCGGACGCGAGACCGTTGAGCTCCAATTGCCATTCGGGGATGTAGCCGGGATCAGGGGTTGCGCCGTTGTAATTGTTCTTGAGTGGCGTGATCTGCGATTTCGAATAAGTGGGTACCAGGCGATCTTTTGAATAGAGTGCCTCTGCAACATCGTCGTCGATGCGCAAGGCCTTATTGAGGAACCACTCCTTCTTGGGCCAGGTCTTGTTCCCGTGGATAATGCCCAGCCGTTCCAGCGTAGCCTGTGGCAGGAGTGAGCCGCCGCCTGCCAGCGCTGCTATCGCTCCGGCCCCAAAGAGCAGAACGTCGCGTCGGGTCCGACGACGCAGAGCGTTGGGAGCTACTTCGATGATTTGTGGAGGCTGTTCCCGGAAGAAGTTTTTCGCCTTTGGGACGAGGTCAAGCTCCAAAGCATTGGATGGAGTTTTCCCAGTGAACTCCGGTGTTTCCTGCTCCATCTCCGCTTTCGTTGAAGATGCGTCTATCGGCCGCAATGGATCGCGATTTTGTTCAGATTTCATTCTCAAATCCCTCTGGTCTTTCCACCCTTGCCGACCAACCTACAATCATGCTGCGCAGCGTGTCCCATCCGTCAGCGAGAACCAAAATCACATGCGGGCCAATGAAGAGGATGAATACCCACATCAGCCAGAAATGCCACACGCGCGCTGCGTCATACCCTCCAAAGACCGCAGCCAGCCAGTGGAGCTGCATGGGCTTGTGAATCGCCCAACCGGTAGCGACTGCAAGGAACCCAGCGACCGGAACAGAGAAGTATGCTGCGCGCTGAAGTGCGTTGTACTTTGTGTTGACATGGGGATGCAGCCATTTGCGGCGTGTTAATTTCGCGAAGGGAACACCCATGTAGTAGCGAATCATCCTGAGCGCGTCAAGCAGATCGGTCCGGCGAGGCATTAAGGATCGCCATCCTCCTCCGAGGACCAGTCCTGCAAGGTATACCAACCCATTGAGCATGAACAGGTATGCGCACAGCCAATGCAGACGCAGAGCCACGCCTAACATGCCCGGCCCGAAGCTCATGTGGTTGTAAATCCAGTCCGGCGGACTGCTGTAGTGATGCAGTCCGGGCACATGCGCACATATCCAGATACCGATGTCCGCGAGATAGTCGAAGTTGCCGGTCTGCGGATCTGGCTTGTGCTGATAGACCGGCGAAGCCCAGTAAATGGCAATACCGCTCAGGATGAGGCCGAGAAGGAGCGGCACATTGAGCCAATGACTCCATCGCACCAGGAGATGATGCTTCCTAGCCACGAGCACGCCTCGCTTTTCCGGCAATGTGCTAGTGGCGGCCAGTTGATTCTCAGT
>NZ_JAGSYI010000009.1 GCF_025685625.1 Acidicapsa acidisoli | reverse complement strand
CGGCAGTTTTTCGTTTCCGGGGCATCGGATATTGGATTGATGTGTCATTCAAGGACTTGTGTGAGTTTGCGAAGTAGGAATGCAGCGCCGATGACGATGGGATGCGGATCGGACTGTTCCCAGTGAATGTAAGCGATAACGGCCAGAGATGACGATCGATACCGAGATCGACGAGATAAGCACGGAGGATCGCGACGAATCGCGTTTTCGGTCGCTTGAATCCCGCGCCCTCAAAGGCACCTATTTTATTGTCGGCTTCTACGGGCTTGGGCTGGCACTGCGATTTGGCGGCAGCATTATCCTGACAAGGCTCTTCGCCCCGGAGCTGTTCGGGCTTATGACCTTGCTGACGACGATCATTGTCGGCTTGAGCCTCTTTTCCCATATCGGATTAGAAGACAACATCATTCAGAATCCGCGCGGTGACGAGGAAGCGTTTATTAACACGACGTGGACCGTTCAAGTGCTGCGCGGCCTTGGGCTGTGGCTGGTAATAGTGCTTGCGGCTTGGCCGGCAGCCCGTTTTTATGACCCGCGACTGCTCTGGCTCTTACCCGCTGTAGGCTTCGGATGCGTGATCGGCGGCTTCAGTTCTCCCAGCCTGCTCTCCTTGTCCCGGCATCTTGGAGTCGGCAGGTTGTCACTGCTGGAACTCATCTGTCAGTTCTCCCTTTATGGCGTTTCAATCGCCTGGGCCTACTTCGACCGAACGATATGGGCGCTGGTAGTCGGCAGATTGGCTGCCGAACTGCTGCGAACGCTGTTAAGCTATCGACTGGTAAAAGGTGGAATCCGGCCCCGTTTTGTGCTGGAACCGGAAGCCGTGCGTTCGTTGTTGACGTTCGGACGCTGGATTCTGATTGGCACCGCGCTCACCTTCCTCGCCAACCAGTCGGATAGACTGATTCTGCCCAAGCTCCTGCCGAAATCCACCGCCTTCCAGGTGTTGGGAGTCTACGGAATTGCTTTCTCTCTATCGGACCTGCCGCGCCAGATTATTTCCCAGTTCTCGTCGAGGGTAGGCTTCCCGTTCATCGCAAAATTTTCGCACCAGCCGCGACCCGAATTCCGCAAAGTGCTCCTCAAATACCGAATGATGGTATTGGCCGCAGGCGCGGTCCTGCTTTCCTTCACGATTTGCGTCGGCGATGTTTTCATCCTGCATGTGTACAAGAGGCCATACCACGGAGCGGCCTGGATGATCGCCATCTTTGGCCTGGGCCTTTGGCACACCCTGCTCTACAGCACGATCTCTCCGGCGATCATGTCCCTGCAAAAGACCCACTACAATGCGCTGGCAAATCTGCTCTATTTCGTCGCATTGCTGGCCCTCTTGCCACTCGGGTACAGCTACTTTGGAATGGTGGGCGCGGTAGCCGCCGTAGCCATCAGCGATCTACCCATGTATCTGGTGAACGTGTACGCATCCTACCGCCAAGGACTGGGCATGCTCCGCCAGGACGGCTTGATGACCTTGCTCTTCCTCGCTACACTCGCCAGCGGCTTTGCCATACGCCACGCCCTCGGTTTGGAACTACCCTTCCCAGGTATTCCACACTTCTAGACAACGTACTGTACGGCCGAGCGTTGGGCGCCTATCCCAATGGCAAGAGCGCTTTGACGTTGGTCGTCGTGAGATCTCCCCACAAGCCGAACGCAAAACGAGACCAGCGAATAGACAGACTGACCGAAATGCAGGCCGCAGCCTGAGCCGCATTGCATCTTGCCCCGTGGGGCAAGATGCAATGCCATTTCAACCTGACAACCTTCTTTGGCTCCAAGGAAGATTGAGATCGCGAAAACCCTGGACACTTCAACGCAATCAATCGTATTCTAGAATCGCGATTTTAGCACCTATCTGACACACAATGACTCCTTAGAATCTGCATTTGCAAGGTAAAAAGAGGTTCGAATGTGTAGAGTTTCGAAGGGGTAGCATAAGAAAGCAATCAATGCCAGTTCCTGAAAATGCCGATACCGCACGCCGACGGTCTTCGGTTAATCTGGCTGCATGAGCGCGATCCTTCTTCTGCCGGGCATTATCTCGCTTTTCCTTGTAATTCGAGGACGCCTTGAGACGGCGTTCTTGTCTGTTTACTTGCCCTCACTCCTTCTTCTTCCGGAAAAATACAACTTCCGATTACCCCATCTCCCTCCGTTCTCCGCCGCAGAATACGCACTCATGCCGGTGGGTATTGCAGCATTGCTGCGATTCGTTAAAAGCGGATCTTTCCGGCTCATGGATACTCTGGTGGTCTTGTTTTCTATAAGTCTTTCCATCAGTGAGATCATGCATGAGCCGATAATAGCCGACGGCATCTTTGCCGCTATCAGCTCCGTCGTCTATTTCATTCTGGCTTATATGACAGGGAGGATGTTGATAGAACCTGACTTCCGCTTAGCCGTAGTCCGAAGGATCGTTATTTTGATGCTCTTGCCTGGCCCTATAGCCGTCTACCAGTGGATGAACCGGAATATCTACGGCATCATTGGGAACAGAATCCTGAAACTCCCGATGGATGAGTTCGTAGACATGAGGGCCGGACACGGCAAAGCGGGAGGGTCATTTATGGCCTCAGAGATCGATGGAATCGCTCTTGGAATAACCTTTGCTTTGAATGCGTGGCTAGTCTTTCTGTACAAAAGGAAATTAGTTGGGAACCTCGGTAAGCTGTTTTCAAAGCTCGAGAAATTCCACGTACCTGCACTTCTGCTGGTGTTCTACCTCTTCCTTACTCAGGAGCGCGGCCCTCTGATGGCACTGGTCGTCGCGCTTCTTATCCTTCAAATTCCCAAGTTCCGGAAACCTAAACTGATAACCGGATTCGTAGCAGTGACGCTTATCGTGGGAGCTTTGGGAGCAAAACAATACTTCACGAAGTATACAAATATCAGCGACGATCAGTATGACAGTGTCAGCGAACAGGCAAGGAGTGCTCTGTACAGGCGCAGGATGAATGAGCGTATGCAATCGGTCGCAGAGATGGGAGGTTGGACTGGCTGGGGTGGTAACGGAGTACCGGAAGTTGAAGGGGTCGGCAAGTCAATCGATAATGAGTTCCTGCGCGTTCACTTAATACAAGGAAGGCTGGGCTACATCCTTTTTGTGCTGATTTGTGCGGAATCTATCCGTACTGCGGTTGCACAATTATGGAGATTCCAAGCTCTGGAAGATCGCGCCTTTGCCGGAAGTGTGCTGGCTGCCTTGGCCTGTCTTTGGATTACGCTCTATACGGTATATATGGGGGAACAGTTACCACAGTTTGCTTTCCTGCTGATTGGCTGGGGCCAATCGATTATGCCGCGAAGGACATCGACGGCACCCGTTGCGGCATTTGAATCACAACCCAAATTTGTTTTCCGGCAGGTTTTCGAATAGGAACCTGTAGGAAAGCGCGATCAGTCCCACTTCCTCACGCTGCGCTTGACGCTGACCTATTCTGCAATCGACCCGCAGAATCCAGAGGTCGGTCGTTGAGGGATTGGATAGGAGCGACAATTGTCGCAGCTACGCTCCTGCCGATTTTGCCAGCTCACGCCAATCCAGGAGATTGCGATCAATCGCAGCGGACACCCGCAAGGCGTTGGCTGCAATCGTGAGGGATGGATTGATCGCTGCGCTAGTTGGCATGAAGGAACCATCTGCAATAAAGAGATTAGCGATGCCATGCGCCCGGCAGTCCCGATCGACTACGCCGGTGGAAGGGTCATCGCTCATGACACATGTGCCGCAAGGATGACCATAGTTGAGCTCGATATCCTGCGCGAGAAAAATCAAGCGCCTTCCTTTCAGGCGATCGGTCAAAAGCCTTCGAACGAGAGCGGCCCGCTCACGCAGTTCAGCCTTGATGGTGTATTTGAGGCTCACACCATCGGCCTCATCTTCTTTGAGCACAACGCGATTCTCGGGATAAGGAAGATCCTCAATGAGGTTCACAAAGATCGTACCGCGACCGAACCTCTTGATTGTCAAGGCCGCAGGAATTCTCAAAAAGGGTCGAAGCATCCTAAGATACGATGGTGCACCGCGATCAAAGCGTTGATATAAGTGCATTAAGAACTCGCCATATCCCAGCTCGAATCCAGTTGACTGAACACATCCGCAACGCTCGCCGTCCGCATAATAGAAATCTCGAAAGCAGACTGACTTACGCGGCCCCGAACTTGGCAGCTTTTCGCTCGGCCATAACGTAAAATTCTGATTTGCATGGAACATCAGGTTGCGGCCAACCATGTCGGAATGATTCGCGAGACCATTTGGCCAATGGTCGTTTTTGGACATCAAGAGTAACTTGGGTGTGTGAATCGCGCCCGCCGCCAACACAAAGACTTTGGCCTCGACCCTGATCTGCTTGTCGCCTTGAGCCACGATCGCACAGGTTACGCGGTCGGTAGTGGATTCAAGCCGCACTACCTCGCTGCGAGCCATGATTGTTGGCTTCCTCGGGGCCTCAGTGAGCACCGAGCGAACGTCTGTCCGACAGTTCTTTTGGCACAACCTGCCAAGGCATTCATCGCATCCTGGAAGATAGCGAATGCCCACGTGCAGTCTGTAAGGATGAAGGCCATTCTTTTGGAACAAGCGCACAAAATCTGTATCACAAGGTCCCAAGGGCGGTGGTTCCAGAAGATGATTTGCTCCATGCGCACTCAGTGGGTCGATCGTTCCGGCAACATGAAGCATCCGCTCAGCTTGTTCATAGTAAGGAAGAAGTTCCTGATAGCTGATGGGCCACCCACCAGTAGGATGGGTCGCATTCGGCAGCGAGTCGATATCGATGTCCGCGAATCGTTCCAATGCCGCAGCGTACCAGTTGGTACTGCCACCAATTCCAGACCCGATGGGAGCGTAGAATCGGCTCACTACACCATCAATCTCATAGGTGCTCAGCGTAGGCCATTTACTCCCGGCTAGCCGCACTTCAGGATCATGAGTCTCATCGCCTGAGGGGGGCGATTTCTCTTCAATGCCGCGTTCGATCAGCAACACATCATGTCCTGCATCAGCAAGAGCGCGTGCAGTGAAGCCACCACCCATCCCAGCTCCGATGATGGCGACATCCCATATTCGGCCTTGATCCTGCGCGCTCATTTGTGGCATACGAGCTCTCCTTAGAGTCCGAACTGTGAGGACTTCATGAAAAATGGTGGACTGGCTGGAATTGCTAATCTTATCACTGCGGAACCTCAGAGGAACCCGCTACTTTGGTCCGCCGTCCCGTACTGAGCGTGCATCGTGCAAGGAACAGACCGCGGTTATTGACGCAGTGACCCTGCGTGATCCCCTGGCGGCGTCCTAGTGTCGCGAGTCTAAGGCTCAGGGTCATTCTAGACGATTCTTTCCTGTCCGAACGTGCCAGGGATGCCCCAATCGTTGTAGACGACGGCAATCTTTTGGCGCGATCCATATATCAGCGAGATGCTAAAATCCTCTCTAATAAGGGCGAACTTGGGCGACCACGTTACTGTCGAAGAATATAGTTCACAGAACAATGCCGGATCATGTTCGCACGTTAGGATCAGCAAGACCCTGTGACAATCGATTGAATTGGCTGCAATTGCCTAATCCACAAGGAGCGGCCTAACGCTCACTAGGTGCCGTGATTGACATAGCCTTTTCTAACATGCTGATTCAACATGGAACCCGTGTGCGCGGCAGGCATATCGGGGACCAGCATCAGTTTGGTGTGGAATTACGGCGTAAATGCGGTACTTACCTCGTGACGCAAGTGCAGGCAAGCCTGTTCGATACGATTGATCAATTCGAGCAGGAGTCTTTTTGAATGAGAATCGAAGCGCCTGAAGTGTGTAGGGGTAGCTTGCGGTCGGGGATAAAGGATAGGTTGCCAGATAGGCTTCGCTTCTGTTTTGCATAACGCAGGTATCAAACCATACCTGGACCAAGGAGAGAATATGAAAGTACTTTGGCACCGGGAGCATTGGAATGCTGCTCTGATATCGACCCTAACAGTCTCCGCGATATTGAGAATTTTGTGGGCAGTGGCGGTACCCGTACATCCAGTGTCTGACAGCTTCGCATACGACGTATTTGCGCAAAACCTGGCGAAAGGCATCGGATACGCATGGGGTCCGGGAAACCTGACCGCACATTGGCCAGTCGGTACTTCGTTCATTTACTCGGTCCTGTATCGCATCTTCGGGTTTACGTATACGCCTATTGTAGTGTTCAATATCTTGATCTCTCTTGGAACTATCTGGCTCTCGATGGCCCTCGCCAGGCACTGGTTCAATGAAAGAGTTGCTATCATCACGGGCCTCGTGTTTACCTTCTGGCCCTCGCAAATTGAGTTCACGTCGGTTTTGGGAAGTGAGTTGATCTTCAATTTTTTTTTGCTGGTCTGGTTGGCTGTCTGGGAGCTGGCCCCGCTGAATCGTTGGGCAAAGGCCTTTCTCATCGGTGTCCTGGCGGCAGCCACGTGTTACATTCGTCCCGTTGCACTCGTGCTTCCTGTCGTCTTTTGCTTCATCGAAATTCTTCGTGAAAGAAAATATTTCCTTCCCGTTGCGCGTGTCGCTATTATCTTGCTGACTATGGCTGTACTGATTGCGCCTTGGAGCATCCGCAATACCCGCCTCTTTGGACGCTTTGTACAAATTTCGACAAATGGAGGCGTAAATTTCTGGGAAGGTAATAACCCTACCAGCAATGGCAAAACGGAAGATCTCCCTCCCGATGCGGCAAGAATGCAGGAAGCAGACCGAGATATCTATCTTGGCAATATCGCGAAAGCCTATGTACGCCAATACCCAGGCCGTTTCATCATGCGTACTCTGAAAAAAGCGGTTTTGCTTTATGACCATGAGACTATCGGGGTACATTGGAATCCAGGGCTAGCAGAGAGATATGGGGATCGGGTCGTTCGGCCGCTCAAGCTGCTGAATGACCTGTATTGGTGGCTGGTCCTGGCGCTGGGCCTGATTGGATCAGGAGTGTTGGCAACGCAACGCGGAATCTGGGCGACCATCACATCTATTCCTATCCTGATGTGGCTCTACTTCACTGCGCTATATGCGGTTTTCGTCGTCCAGGATCGCTATCACTTTCCGGCTTTACCGTTTATTGCCATGTTGGCTGGAGTTGCGCTGAACGCCTTTGCGCAACAGAAAGCTACGCAGAAAGCGCCGGCGGTCGTTGCGGCCGGCTAGATATTGGCACCCGGCCAGTTCGCGATGCAAGCGAGGCCTCAGAGCTTTTTGCAACGATCTTCTGCATCGATTGCCCCGAAGCAGCTCACTCTACGTTGAATAGAGCAACGCAACACAGAGGATCGATCAGGTGCAGGCCGGGCGGCGCGTGCAAAAAATAAGCTTCTCAAGGGTGAGACCTTCTATTCGCTCCAAATTCGTCTCTTACTAGAATGCTTTGTACACGATTGCCGGAGCAGGCTGATTGAGCACAACTGTGATCACGAGAGCAATCACGCCCATAGCCGTCGCGTAAACCATCAGGGCGTAGCGGCTGGTGAACGCGGGCCCTTCCGGCGTTCGGAGCGTCAGCACCATCGCACGCAGTTGCTCCCACATTGCCAATACCGCGGTAGCGCCGAACCAGATTGCCAGCCATACGACGAGCCACGAAACAACACTGATCGAAGAAAAGATCGTGCCAATCTGCTTCCAATTTGCCCAAAACCAGAACATGGTAAAGGCAAACCAGCCGAACGTCAGGCCGCGTCCAAAAGCAATGTAGATCGCATTCTTGGCAAGATCCTTGTAAGCCTTGCGGCCGAGGATACGTGTGAGCCAAAGTTGCCAGAGCTTGTTGATCGCAACTCCCCCGCCTTGGAGGATACCGAAGACAATGTATTCCGATGTGCGCCCGTGCCAGACGCCGATTAGAAAAAATGTCACGAAAAAGCACATGACACCTAAAAATGGCTGCAACGAAATCGAAGAGATGCGCCGCATCAATGCCATGAGTAGCGGGTTATAGACATAAGTCTTGAGCCACATAGAGAGTGTTATATGCCACCGATTCCAAAAATCCAGGAATGACGATGCTGAGAAGGGGCGGTCGAAATTTTCAGGCAGCCGAATCCGCATCAAGCGCGCTAACGCGATCACAATGTCGATGTAACCGGAGAAATTAGCGTAGAGAAAAAATGGATATGCGATCGTCAGTTGAGTCGCGGCGTACAACTTGTGCTCAATCGAGACCGGCTGCATAAGCTGCTCGAGCCCATTCTCCTGCATCCTGTGCAGCAGCATTGCCAATACATTAACTTTGAAGAACCCGCGAATGATACGCTCCAGTTGAAGTCCAATCACACTTGGTCCGAGAGGAAGAGGCTGAACCGCAAACTGGTCTCGCGCAAACTCATCGTAGCGCTGAATCGGGCCGGAGACGAGGGTTGTGAAATTCAAGGTATAGAGCAGATAGGCGCCAAAGCCGATGTGCTGCTTTTCTTCTGCTCCGGCTTCTTCACTGGCTTCGATCAACAGGTGCAGGACGCGAAAAAATATATAGGAAAGCCCAAGAGTGAAGTAGGGAAAGTGCAGGAAGAACCGTTCCGGCAAGAACGTATACTTCTTCAACCACACGTAAGCGAAGATTACCGCCGGAATGCTCCAGGCGGCACTCCCAAACCAGTTCCTGAACCAGCCACGCTCCCGCATCGCAAGAACGCCATAGCCAAAGAGTAGAAATGCAGCCAACGGGATCAACACGACAGCGCTCTTCGCCAGAATCGCCAGAAAGATCAAGCTGGCCAGCAGGATCACCATCGAGCGCCAGGCACGCGAACGGCTGAGATTCGAGAGTGCCGCGGCGATCAACCCGAACAGCACAAATTGCAGGGATGCTGTATCCATGATTATGCTCAAGGCTCCGTTGCGATGTCGGGTGGAGTCGAAGCTTTCAGCTCCGGCACTGCCCCGCTGGTTAACTCCCTAGCCAGAAACCTGGAGATGATTGCGTGCCCCTCGCCATCGGGGTGGCCATCTACGGGAAAGTAATCTCGCTCGGGGCCGGGGATGCGACGGAAGTCGCCGAGGATGTCGATGAAGCTTCCACCATGGTTGATGATGCTCGCGCGGATTTCGTTTTCCAGCTTAAACGGGTCGTAACCAGCCGGCCACTCGCTATTCGCTAGCATTGCCGCCTGAGGGCGATTCGGCACCAATACCGCGATAAGGGGCACACCCGAACTCTTAGCAAGCCCTACTATTCCTGCCAGCTCGACGTCGAAGTACTGCAGTTGCCTCTGCCATTTGGAGTCAGGTTCGGTCTTCAGAAAGTTGGCGTTGTCCCCGTTTCGAAGATACGACTGAATATACTCATTCTCACTTTCGCTCGCGATCAGGAGATGCTTCAGCGCGAAAGATGTTCGGGTGTCTTCCCAGCGAGATTTCAACCGCTCGCCGAGCGTTCCATTCGCAATCGAAGCCGCGATCTTGTCCCAGAAACGCAGGGGCTTTGCGGAGGCTGTCGCTGATCGCAGATTCTCCTGAATGGCCCCCGTCTCCGTAGAATCCTCATTCTCTTTTGATCCGGCGTTCGTAATATCTGTCGGAGTGATAACCCAGAGAATCAGGTCGGGATGAGCGGCCAGTACTTGATCGAAATGCTGCACAGAGTTCTGAGTTGGGTATGGTCCGCCTCTGAATTTGCCACCTGTGGCCTCGTTGTACACCTCAACTTTCCGCCCGCTCTCCATAGAAAGTTCCTCTGGAAGTAGAGCGGCAAATGTTTTTTCTCTTGGAACAAATAGCCCCTGGGTAATCGACGAGCCTATCAACACTATCCTGAACGTCCCTGGAGGCTTGGGGTTCAACTCGGTGCCGGCGCGATGTCCTCTGCTGTTGAACCTGTACTCTGCCTTCAAATTGCTTTCTGCGGTTTTTTCCCAGCAAACGCTATTTGGCTTTACGGCCGCGTCACCTGATGGATCGTTCGTCGCAAAGCAGTTCTGGAAACCGACCTGAGTGGCAGGATAGAACCACCTTGCAAGCAACTCGGCCGAAACTGCCATTATGCAAATCGTCATCAGGCCAACTACTGGCAAGAGTACCCAGTCTCGATGCCGCGACTTCTGCTCCATTACGACCTCAGGTTCTACGGCTCCAGATTCTACGGCTTGAGGTTCGGTCAGACTTGATTGCGTCATGACACCGGCGCCTCCGCACCAATAGCAAAGCCGGTCGAGACAACCTCCATGGGCACCCCCTCCCAATCTGTCGTGCCCTCTATAAGTAACTCCCACTCCGTCAGGCCTGATTCTTCTTCTCGTACCTTGTTAAACCCAAGCTTGGCATAGTGATCAACAACTAGCTTGTTGCGCTCTGTCGGCCGATAAGTACCGATCAGCTTGTGAACGCCAGCAGCGTGCGCATGCTCGACAATCTTGCGAAGAACCATGTGCTCAACTTTGCGTCCAAGCACCCTGCAACTCATCAGCCAGGTATCGATCTCCCATTTCTCATTCCCCGCGGGCCTGCAAATTACTACGCTGATCATGCCGTTGTCGCCGAAGATGTCCGCCAGACGCACCTGCAAGGTGAAAACTGTCGGGTCGCACTCCAGTTCGAGAATCTCAGGCTCGGTATAGCGGCGCGTAGTGAGGTTGTACTGGTTGGATTTGTTGATCAGTTGAACGATGCGTGCCCGGCCCTTCCCATCAAAAGGCTGGAAGGTAATGGTCATCTCCAGCGATGCCAGATACGCGTCAACGCCACCCGCTTGCCTTTGCAAGCTGGCTCGCTTCGCATTGTCCTGGTAAAAGCTGGCGCGTTTGAGATCCTCGGCTGCCAGGGTAACGGCTTCAAAATAGCCGCCCGCAGCGAGAGTTCTGGCGTAAGCGGACGGATCTTCCGGGAGTTCCGGGACAGCAACTTGAGGAAGCAGTTTGCGCACCAGCCCGCGCTCCACCGGATTGTCATCGAGAAAAACGATTGAGTCGAGGCCCAGCGAAAGCTCCTCAGCGATGGCCTGAATGTTGGTAGCTTTGTCGTTCCAGTTGGCCTGGAAGACAGCAATGTGGTCAAGCTTCAGTAACATCTCTGGATGCTGTTCGAACGGGGCACGCGCAACCTCATCGGTGTTTTTCGATGACACGGCCAGCACAATTCCGCGCCGGCGCAAATCGAGAGCCATTCGTTGAACCGCAAGATGGGCCTCGCCGATCGCATCTCCCTGGGCAATCTTGATGCCCTCCAGGCCGTCGTCTCCGATGATCCCCCCCCAGACAGTGTTGTCGAGGTCGAGGACCAGGACTTTCCCGCTCTTGCCCCGAAGCGCGGCAACAACACGGGCCACGTGATCGCAGTAGAGCGGAATGAGTTCGTCCGAAAAGGAAAATTTAGCCAGGTTCCAAAGTTGCGTGTCATGCCAGTTCGCAAGACCGACGGTCTCCGCGAGTCCGGCGACGTCCAGCAGGACATCGCCGGAACGTAAAACAAGCTCAGCAAGCTCGCGGTTGATTCCATCGATCAGACTCCGAGTCGAGCCAGGGAGTGCGCGGTCGAGACTGCCAAACAGGGTTTCAACGGGAGGAGCGAAGCTTTGAAAGATGCAAACCGCGTTCGAGTGCTTCTTGATGCCATCACGAAGCGCTTGCAGATAGCCGATGACTCCCTCAACGGTAGCGGCCGAACCCTCGGAGTCCCCCAGGGACAGCTTCAAAGGAAGGGCCCGATAATCGAGTGCGAAAAGCACCGCATCCGGTCTCGAGGAATTTACTTTCGAATCGGGCGTCAGCGCCTCTTGAGCCACCTGATCGTAGGAAGGCTGAATCACCTCAAGAGCTATGCCACGCCGCGCAGCACTCGCCACCAGCGCCGGGACCATTAGATCGATCGTCGAGTTGCTCAGGACCGCAAGGCGGAACGGTACCAGTGGATCCAAAGACTTGCCGTCGCTCTTTGCCCTGGCAATTGCCTTCGCTAGTTTCGTTAGTTGGTTCAGGCTCAAACCATATTGAGCCAACGCACGCAATTCGCTCCCCAGCGGACCAGACGAATTGTCCAACGCCTTCAGCCTGTCAGAGAAATCCTTCGGCACCGGCAGCAGCCATTGCAATTCCGAATAAAGTGAATTCATCCTGCGATTCCTGACACCGCTTGGTTGTGCATAATATACATCAAGCTAAATCGAGAACGTTGAGGCGACAATTCCTCGAACTGGTCATAGACCGTTCCGGAACGCTCCGAATTCTCTTGGGGGTAACAGCCACACGCAATGGGCCTTTCTGGCGGTACCCGAATTCGTCGCCTTGCATTCAGTTCTTCTGATGGAAAGCCAGTCCGTTCAACGTACTGGCAGTTTCGGTCGGATGCAATGGCCGCCTTTATTTCAAACTCGAGCCTTGATCAGCGTCACCAGGTCGCCAACGGTTTCCATCTTGCCAATTTCCGAAGTCGAAAATTTGACTTTGAACGCCTTCTCAACCGTGAGTATCAGCCGAATGTGGGTCAGGCTATCCCATCCATCCACGTCTTTGGCCGACAGCGCAGGAGTCGCAGTGATCGAATCATCATCGAAGACGTCTTCGAAGATTTCCGTTAGCCGGGCGTAGATATCTGACTCATCCATGGTGGAAGACCTTTTCAATCTGCTCGTAGTGAGTGTCCCTATGACAGATTGTAGCGTAGGGTCCCGAGACTGACACCTGGAAACGTGGGATGCACTCTGGACCAGAATGGCCAGAGCTGGAGTGAAACCGTTGCTTTCGGCTAAGTGAACGCTTGGCCGAAGCAAGACAGCTCATCGAAGCCTGGTATCAGGAATACAATGAGAGTCGTACATTTGCGGAATCATCTATACGAAATTAGGGGCAGGCCAAGACTGAGTGCCGTCGCCTATAGAAACATTAAGAACCTTCCAGAGGAACAATCGTTTGATAGAGTTATCTGACAGGTCTCCGAGCTAACAGCCGAGAATTGAAGAGCCTGTTTGTGGCGAGCACCCGGATGGTAAAGGGCGGTACAGTATCTTTCCTAGAAGTGTGGAATACCCGGGAAGGGTAGTTCCAAACCGAGGGCGTGGCGTATGGCAAAGCCGCTGGCGAGTGTAGCGAGGAAGAGCAAGGTCATCAAGCCGTCCTGGCGGAGCATGCCCAGTCCTTGGCGGTAGGATGCGTACACGT
>NZ_JAGSYI010000008.1 GCF_025685625.1 Acidicapsa acidisoli | reverse complement strand
TACAACGAGCTTTGGGCGGCGATATGCGCAAAATGGGCGCCTTTCGCTTCGCAGCATTGGTTGTGCGATTGGCAATGGCGGTTGTCGTTCTGCACGGATTGGAGATTCTGCTGTGGGCGACGTTCTATCGATGGCGTTGCTTGCCATCTTGGGACTCGGCAATCTACTTCTCCGCGAGTAGTTATTCCACGCTTGGATGCAGTGACGTTAGCCTCCCATTGCAGTGGCGCACCCTTGGGCCGCTCGAGAGCGTCATCGGTGTGTTGATGTGTGGCATATCGGCGAGTCTTCTGTTTGCAATTGTCACCCGGCTTATTAACCGCGAGGAGCAATCCTCGCCTAAAGAACAGGGAGCTGACGTTTACCGGTTCTCCAGGTACGTGCCGCCAGTAGTTGAGATATGCCGGAAAGGAAATAGCAATGAGTAGTGCAACAACGATCTCCTGGAAAATGCAAGCGGGACACAGGAGGTCACCCCATGGCTCATTGGTGTCGTGGTATCCCTTGCTGCATTCATGGAGGTGCTCAACACAAGTATTGCGAATGTTGCACTCCCACATATCGCAGGCAATCTGAGGACGAGCAATGACGAGAGTACATGGGTTTTGACTAGCTATCTCGTGCCTAACGCGACGTAGGTCTCTATGCAAAGCATGGGGACGAGTCTCAGTTCTCGTTCTTCGAGGGCGCTTCAGAATCGTTGCAGCGTCGATTAGAGATTTTGAGCCGGTAGGTTGATGAAGGAAGAACATGAGAGGCAATAACGTGGAACAGCTGTGGTACGGCTTGTGTCTGATCGAGGCACTAGTCACTTTGTTCGTCGTGTCGGTCGCGGTCCTGCTCATTAAGCAGTTCTTGCGCTGTATTCCCTGCAATCACGTTAAGCGATGTTCGGCGAAACACTCGATGACGCATACGCTTGGCACCGTGCGGCCAACTCGGAAAGCTGCCGGTCTCGATCCGGGCGACATTGAGAGGCGCGTCGGATGAACTATTGTGACCGGTTCATATGCTTGCCCTGCATTTGGCAAATCGTCTTGAGGGAGAACCTTGAGGTAATTCCATCAATTTGAAATATGGGAGATTTAGCAATGACTCAGAAACAGATTCAAGTCGGAATCGTAGGTGGGTCGCGAAGAAACTCGGTGCGCACGTCATCGCCGGCGTCCGCGGCTCACAGAAGAAGGCGGCAGAGGAACTCGGGGCCGATACCCTTCTCGCCCTCGATAGCCGCCAGGAGATGAACTCTCTAGGCTCCGTCGAGGTCGTCGCGGATACGATTGGTGGCGAGGTCGGCGACGCGCTTATGGCGAAAGTCAAGCCGGGCGGAATTTACGCCTCCGTCGTAGGCCCTCCCCCAAATGCCAAACTTCACCCTGCCGCAAATGTGGAGGCATTCGGCTCCCATCCTGACGCAGTGAGCATGCGCTTGCTCGCAGAAGACATCGCAAACGGAAAGTTCACAATTCCTGTCGATCGCACACTCCCGCTCGCCGAAGCGGCGAAAGCACACGCTGAGGCGGAGAAGAACGGCATCGGCAAGGTTCTCCCGCACTGCCCAAGCCGCGCACCGACCAGATGTTGATGATTGAAGTGCTGGTATCTTCAGGTACTGACACCAATAGGAAAAAAGGTCTTGTTGCCGCTCTGGTCGAGAAACTTGGCGAAGCAGGCATCGACCCAAACGACATAGTGGTGTTCTTTTTGGAGATCGATCGCG
The DNA here is from genome assembly GCF_025685625.1 of Acidicapsa acidisoli. Taxonomy (NCBI): domain Bacteria; kingdom Pseudomonadati; phylum Acidobacteriota; class Terriglobia; order Terriglobales; family Acidobacteriaceae; genus Acidicapsa; species Acidicapsa acidisoli. The sequence goes on along the minus strand of NZ_JAGSYI010000008.1, from coordinate 71,075 downwards.
GGAGCGGATCATTCGGTGGCGGCCGGTTCGCACCACCTGTTGCCTTCGCCTGACCGCCCCCGTAGCATCCTTGCGGCATGGATTGGAAGAAACCGAAGATGGGCAGGAGAGACGGTTTCGAAGCCTATTAGCTGACTGGGAGCGTTTCAGAACGGCCGCAATCGAAACAAACGGTCTGTGAGTCATTCGTTTCGCGGCCATGTTCTATTTCGAAGCGCGGAGAGAAGAGCCGCGCAGCGAGCGCAGTATGGCCGTAGTCAAGGATTTGATCGGCTCCCAAAAACCTCGCGAAGTGCCTGAAGTGCCCGGGTCAGCGGGCTTCGCGACGAGCGATCTCTAAGCCATTCTGGAACGACGAGGGTGATTACTGTGCCAGATGTGGCAGTGCTAACGAGAGTTAGCGTTCCACCAATGCGTCCCGAGCGCTCGCGCATTCCTTTTAGCCCGAAGTGGCCTTCTCTTCCTTTTTCGAGGACAAACGGATCTATGCCGACTCCGTTGTCGCTCACCCGCAGCGTCAGGTCGCGGCCATAGCGCAACTCGATATCCAAACGAGTTGCGCGCGAATGTCGTGACGCATTTTGAATTGCTTCATAGCCAACCCGATAAACTTCATCGCGAACGATGGGATGTATTTTCCGAACATCGCCCACAACCGAGAGAGATGCGGCCATTGAGCTGGGAATAGTATCGCCGTCAACAATGTGCTGAAATGCATCCCGAAGGCTAATGCGCTCGCTTGTAGATTCGCGCAGAGAATTGAGCGCCGCCCGTGCTTCCTGTGTCGCCAGATCAAGCCAGACCGCCAAGCGACTCAGTGCGTGATGCATGCTTTCCGGATCGGACGGTTTTTCTAAAGCATCATCCACGACCATTTTGCTTCCCTGGAGGGTCTGGATAAAGGTGTCATGCAACTCTCGTGCCATCCGGGTCCGCTCGGCGAGGCGCTCGTCTGATCTTATGCTGGCGGCCAGAGTAACCTGCTGCACTCGAATGCGATGAATGATCCAAATGAAGAGGATGGCGGCGATGGCAGCAGAGCTTCGGAACCAGCGGGTCTGAAACCAGGCGGGCAGGAGGCGGAAGTCAACAGCGGCTCCGGCCTCATTCCAGAAGCCATCATTGTTACAAGCCATAACGCGAAAGCGATAGTCGCCGGGCGGCAGATCGCTATAGAAAGCCTGCCGCCGCGTGCCGGCATCCTGCCAACCCGAATCGTGCCCTTCAAGCTTGTAACGAAATCTAACCTTTTGCGGTGTTGTAAAGCTTAGCGCGGTGTACGCGATTTCTATATCCCGCGTGAAAGGGGGCAAAGAGACATTTGCAATCGAGTATCGCTGATGATCGGCAACAATTTCTTCGATGTGTACAGGCGGCGGCAGGGAATTCTGCGCGACGTGATCCGGATCAATCATTTGCAGCGAAGAGCCATTGGCAAACCAGAGCCTTCCGTCCGGCGATTTCGCGGCTCCGTTAAATGGAACAGGTCCCGGTTGAGCTCCATCGAAAGCATCAAACACCTTCACGTTTACAACGGTGTCAGGTTGCTTCAACCACCTTTGAAGTTCCGAGTTGGCTATCTTCAGCAACCCACATTGTCCATAAAGCCAAAGAGCATCCCGATTGTCCGCGATAAGTGTATGGATATAGTCACATGGAAGGCCATTGCGTACGGTAAGCTCTTGCTGCTTGCCATCTTTCCACGCTATTACCCCAAAAGCAGTTGCCCCCATGATGGTTCCATCAGACTTCACCAGAAGATCTTTGACGAATGAAGACACGTCTGGCGAAATGCTTTGTTTGAACGGGAATGTATCCAGCTTGCCGTGCGCATAACGTGCGAGATCACCGCTGATCAAACCTAACCAGATACCGGCGTCCGGATCGGCGGCAAGCTTTCGAGCAGCAGGCATTGTCGGTGCTGGGAATTGCTCCTGCACTTGGAAATCTCGAACCCGAAGCAGGGTTCTCGGCGGTCCGATCGTCTCCGCCCAAATGTTTCCTTCGGTGTCTTCGGTCATCCCGACAACAAAACCAACAGGCCTTCGATCGCGTTTTCTGACTTGCCGGAAGTTTCCACTCTGAAAAACCAGCAAGGAACTATCGACTCCAACCCACAGCCGGCCTGAGTGGTCTTCGAGGAGGGCGGTCACCTGATTCCATCGCAAGTTTCGTCGCCGCCGAACGGAGAAAGCGCTTCCGTGAAGAAGCGAAACCAACGCCCTCGGCCCACCCATCCACACCGTTCCGTCGCGAGAAGCCAGAACCGCATCCACCTCATCACTTGACAATCCTTCACGGCTGGAGAAGGTAGTCACGCGCATCTCGTGGAAATACTCAAGCCCCAGTGGCGTTACAACCCAGATATTGCCTTCCCGATCTTCGAATAGGCCCGCCGGCACCACGTCGTCACTTGAGAGGCCATCCGATTTGCCAAAGTGGTCCACCTGGCGTCCATGAATCCGAAAGAGACCTCTTTCCGATGTCCCAACCCAAAGGCTTTTCTGCCTATCTAGGAGCAATGCACTGACCTGCAACGTTTCGCCATCTAGCTGCGGCGTGATGAACGGCTTCCACGATCCATGGATCAGTTGCTGTAAACCGAGACCATGCCCTGACGCAGCCATTGCTACCCATGAGACACCGTCTGGAGCATGGACTATCGAGGTAACGCCCTCGGCATGATTGTCCTTAAGCCCTATCGGAAAGTATGGGATTGAAGAGCCTGGTTTCCAACAAACCACTCCTTGCGCCGTTCCGATCCAAAGGTTTCCGGACAGATCCTCTGCCAGTGATTCGGGGGATGCGAACGGGAATGCATCGTGTTTTCCGTAACATTGGGTTTGCTTACTAATTACCCTGCAGATGCCTGCCTGAGGCTCGAAAACCTCATCCCGAGTAAACCATATCTCTCCATTCGATCTCTCCAAAATTGCCCGGACGACTCCTGGTGCTTCGGAGTAAGTAGTCCATTCCTGATCTTTCCACCGAATCAATCCCGCGGGCGTTCCGATCCACAAGCTGCCGTCCCGTGAACCAAGCAGCGAGAAAACAGCGGTCGTCAGCGTCAACTTTCCGGCCGGCGGACTCCACCGCACGAAACGTACCCCATCGAAACGCCACAAACCGTTTTCGGTTCCGAACCAGAGATATCCGTCCGTTGATTGCGTTACGGCATAAAGCGTGCCGCTGAAGTAGCCATCCTGAAGCCGCCAGGCTGTGTGTCCGAACTGAGAGATCTTCTTGGCGGGATCGAGGGCGTACGAAAAATCTGGGCAAAGAATGAAGGGCGAAAGTAGGCAGAGGACCTGAATCAGGATGAACTTGCTGGACCGCGAAGTGTGCATCACTCGGAGCTCCGGCGCACACATAGTTCTAGACGGCATTTGAACTGAAGATAAGAAGCGCGAACATTGGCCCATGGTCTCTCGCGACCTCGAAGCGAATCATCCTAGCTTGGCACGCTCTAGATTACCCTGCCTCCGACCTCCGCCGAACCCCGAAAACTACTGGTTTTTACCCTGCAGTTTTCTGCAGGTTTCTAAACAGAAAGCAGTCCGCGACGAATTGCAATCGTCACCGCGTGGGTCCGATCGTTGGCTCCCAGCTTGTCCACGAGGTTCTTGATATGAAAGTTAACCGTCGATTCGGCAATAGAAAGTCGATCCGCAATTTGCTTGTTGCGAAAGCCATCGCGAATCAGGTGCAGCACTTCGAGTTCTCGCACGGTTAAATTGTCCCTATCCAGATTTTCAACGAGCTTGATGGCCACCTCTGACGGAATGTGCCGCTTGCCGGCATGAACCGACCGAATTATGTGCAGCAGCTCATTCTTGGACATGCACTTCAGCACGTACGCCGCAGCCCCCTCACGCAAGGAGCGCTGGATGTCGCCCTGGCTGTCGGAATTGGTAAGGATGATGATTCGAGCATGGGGGAACTGTCCACGAAGTGCGATCATGGCTTCGATGCCGTCACCACCTGAGAGGCGAATATCCATCAAAGTGATATCTGGGGAGTGCAGGCGAAATTCCGCAATGGCTTCCGACGCAGTGGTAGCTTGTCCAACGAGTGTCATGTCGGGCTGCGAACGGATGATTGTGAACAGCCCCTCGCTAAACACCGGATGGTCTTCAACACTGAGGATGCGAATTGGTGGATCAGCGGCCATTTGTGCGCCCAAACTTTTATTTTAACTGTTGCTGGTTCCTCCTGCCATCTTCACTTGCAACCGGTGTGCCGCTTTTGTGCGACCGAAAATAGGTGATTTACGCATTTGTAGAGGCTCTAGGCAGATTTGTTGTCGACTGGCCGTCAATGAAGAAGAAGAGACATACTTTCCGAGGCGCTCAGGAACTCGTCCCGACCGTCGGGCAATTACAAGCGGAACGGAGTTTATACAAAATCGCGGACACTACCTTCCCGGTCCGAACGCTGGGTTAGAGTGTCTGCCGCTATGCAAATGAATTTCGAAGTCTAGGGCACGATCGCAAATTCCCAAAGGTCCAAGTCATCATCCCGATTGCCGCAAAAGCGATTAACCTTGCGATCAGGCCACATGGGGAAGCACCTGATGATGGCGTCTGGGGCACATCCTGTCGCTTTGAGTTTCCCGATCCTCCAGAAAACTCACCGAAACTTGACAGTGAGGATTGCCGTTTGATCCTGCAGATAAATACAGTAGGCTAACTCAGCATATTAGGGTGTGCAGGGCTCACGGGTCATTGTATGTTCTGGATACAACGGCTGGTTCTCAGCACGAAACGTGAGTTCCGCCGCGGAGACATGATGTTCTAGATCCCACTGAGAGTTGGTGTTCCGTGGAAACTATCCGCCATAACTTCAATGCGATTCCGACTGTGCATCCAAACCCGCGTCGCAAGCCCTCACTTCCTTCTAATGGATACCTCGCCGTCCAATTAACGGAGAAAATCTATGTCATTGATGAGGATTTACCATTTCGCAAAACACTCTCACAATTGTTGGCCTCGCACGATATGGAAGTTATCTGTTTCGATTCGTCCGCAGATTGTTTTGCAAACGGAAAGCCGGGAGAGGCCGGCTGCCTGATTGTCGATCTGCGGTTGTCAGATGACAGTCGCACTAGCCGGCATCATCGAATTTGCTGGGAGATGGGCCCTCCAATCATATTCATGTCAGGTAATCCCGATATACGCGCTGCCGTGCGCGCCATGAAGATGGGGGCGATTGAGGTTCTTACGAAGCCTGTGGACCTAGCAGTGGTTGTCGAAGCAGTCCGCGAAGCCTTGGCTCAGAACCGAAAGCTGCGGCTGAAAAAGGCCGAAGTGGAGAAGCTCCAATATCGCTACTCGCTTCTATCGCCAAGGGAGCGGGACGTCGTCCCGCTAATCGTCGGAGGCCTGCTGAATAAACAAGCAGCCGCCATTCTCGGCATCTCAACGATCACTCTGCAAGTCCATCGGGGCCAAGTCATGCGAAAGATGGAAGCCGAATCCGTAGCTGATCTTGTCAGAATGGCCCTAAAGCTCCGAATCCCTTATTGGTGCCGAAACTACCGGAGCACAGCACAGTCAACCTAGGACTACCGTTTTGTACGCCGTGAAACGCGCTTGTCAACAGTGGGCGCAAGTCCCACCTGGTCACCCGAAGGCATAGAACAGTAGTCCTAATCTGCGCACTCAACTAAACGTAGAACGCCGTCGATGGGCATATCAACTTCTTCGGCTTTGACATAAGCGTATCGGAGCCAACACTATGCACATGCTGACTTACGCTGCAGAAGAGCCACCTATTGAAATCACAACTGACATCAGCGATATGTACTTGGTTGCCGCTGCCAAAGACAGAGATCACCAGGCATATGCAGAGTTGTGCCGCCAGCATTCAAAGCAGATTCTTCAAACGGTTCTACGGATTACACGCGACTTTGCGGATGCTGAAGACACCTTACAGGAAGCGTTTTGTGCCTGCGTTGTGAAATTGGTCCGAGAACGCTGACTGTTTTTCAACAGCCGTGAACGCCTCCTTAAACGAAGAAGTAGCAGCCAAGTGAAGAGTGTGGCTACGTATGCCGCGCGAGCCGGAAACCACAATGGAAGTTGCAGGCTCTAATTGTTCGATGTCTCCAGACCATAGAGGGAACCGTGAGACCACAACTTAGGAAACCAAGGGGTTCAGGCCGCGCCGATATCTTCTTGTTTGATCAAGGCGTTGGTCTGGATTTGCAAAATGAACGAACGCGATGCGCACAAAGCCGACTAACAGAGACCGAAAGGATGTCAGCAATCGGCAGAATGGTATGCTCTCTATCCCATGATATGCGTCACTCGCTCACGGCGATCTATGCGAACGCAGAATTTCTCGAGCGTCACGACATGTGTATCCGCGAGCGGGCTGATCTGGTACTCGAAATTCAGAAAGCAGTGCTCACGATGACGGAGCTCCTTGATTCACTACTGCAATTTGGCTGTACCGGACGGAATAATCCTCGTGTCCGTACGTGTGTCTCTCTGGTAGTTGAAAAAGCCGTCGCGGCAGTGAAGTTTCATCCAGACGGGCGGGATGTATCCATAACAGTCGGGAGACTACCGTCGGCAGAAGCAGACATCGATGCGCTGAATCTTCAGAGCGCCATCTTTAACTTGCTACTCAATGCCTGCCAGGCCGCTACAAGTTCAACAGACGTGCCTGAGGTCAATATCTGCCTTGCCGAAGTCGATGATCGAATTTACGTCACAATTCTGGACAACGGTCCCGGTATACCTGCTTCTGTCCGAAGTACGTTGTTCGATCCGTTCGTGACTGCGGGAAAACCCAACGGCACAGGCCTTGGACTCACCCTGGCTCGTCGAATCGCTGAAGAACACGGTGGCAGCGTCTGCCTTGAGGAATCGAATCCAAAAGGGGCGGTGTTCACGCTCAGTCTTACGAAGAACAGATCACCAGATTTAGAAGATTTGATCGTCGTATCGCCTACATCATCCGACTAGACGGTAGCCGTTTCCATAAAGGTCTTTCCGGTGACGTAGTACCGCTGCTCGGATGCGTTGCGAAGTCAGTGAAGTTCGCTTATGCCGCTCGGTTTGGCCACAGCCGGCACTGCCTTCAAGTGTTGTGAGGCAGTTCGGGGAGCAGCCGATGAGTTGGGTATCACTGTCCCCGCGCTGAAGAGCCGAGTATTAAGGGCTCACCGAAATGTCTCAAGCCAAGTCAGCCGAGGTTTGCTTGAAGAGGTGGGTTAGATAGAGGAGAGCCTCACCGGCCGTGACGGTTCTTAGTCTTTGATACGCACCGCAGAACTCAACGGAACAGGGAACAGGAGTTCAGTATGTTCAATCAATTCGCCGTATTTACCACAAAGTTGTGTGCTGCCGTCGTGTCGAGCACACCAAACGTACCGCTACAGCATTCCGAAGCGAAAACTATCGTTCTCGTCCACGGCGCCTGGGCGGACGGTTCGGCTTGGAGGAGCGTCTAAGGAGATGTTACTCCAACAGATCAAATCCTTTCTCTCGATTGCTGAGACCCTGCACTTCGGCCGCTCGGCAACTCTAATTCATCTCAGTCAACCTGCTCTGACCCTCCAAATTCAAGCACTTGAAGAGGAGGTCGGCGTCAAACTCTTAGAGCGAAACCGACGGGGAACAAAAGTTACCGCTGCTGGTTTGGCTTTTCGCGAGCATGCCATCGCTGCGATAGCGCAGGTTGAGCAGGCCGTACGTCGCGCGCGCTTAGCAGAGAACCGCAAAGTCGGTTGGCTGCGAGTAGGCCTCATCCCAACTGCCGGTAACGAAATCATGCCCAATCTCATTCGCCACTTCGGGGATTCGAATCCAGAGGCAGAGTTCTCTCTCCACAATATCCACACGCTGAGTCAGATTCAGATGCTGGACGCAGGTTCGCTGGACGTTGGATTTATTCGCCTGCCAATTGGAGAGCATTGCGATCTTGAAGTCGATCCAATTCATCGTGAACCATTTGTGTTCGTGGTACCCGCATCCCATTGGCTGGCAGGCAAAGAGAACGTGCAAGTACGTGAGGTAGCTGCTGAGGAATTCGTAATGCTCGAACGAACAGCTGCTCCTGATTGCCATGACCTGATCTTTGGAATGATGCGTGATGCCGGTGTTGTTCCCAACGTCCGTCACACTACAGGACAGATGCAGACGCTGATCTCATTGGTCGCTTCCGGAATGGGCATTTCTATATTGCCAGCGTCCGCGGTCAAGCATAGTGGCGCGGCCGTTGCTGCTTGTGAGATTGCCGACGTGATACCGCTGTCAGAGATCGGCCTCGCCGTAAGTAAGAGAAACCGACGACCCATCGTCGAGAACTTCAGATCCTTCGCTCTGACAGAGTTAGGCCGAATCAATAGAACATCGCGCGTCACCATGGGCCGGGTAAACAGCCCCGCTTAGGTGACGAACATTCTTTGTGACCGTTGCTCGAACGATAGTTTTCACGAATCTGTAGAAGATTGCTGTCAACGACTTCCTACACGCTTTACGGCATTATTGCCGCTTTCTGCGCCAAAAGGTAAGACGCACGGGTTGTGGGTGCTTTCTCCGCAATAGAGACCGACTTTCTCAACGGTGTGCCGCTATACAAGGAGTATAAGTAATTATGCCCACTATCAGCAGCTGTTTGCACTTCTAGGAACTCAACGGATCGGACACCTCCGGGTATCTTTCCACCGAACCATCGAGGGTCATCCTGCTGACCCCAAGTGACGACGGCTAGAACGGATCCTGCCGGATAGTCACTCGAAGCATGATGCCGCGCATATGCGATAGCCTGCTCATTGCCGGAGATGGTTGCCAATGTATGGTCAACGGGGTTGAGGGTGGATGATATGACTTCCCAGGTGAGAGGGTTGTATGGAAGCTCTCCCGATAACTCGGCGTCACGATTGAGTCTGGTTTGTATACGAGCACTTGGCTGCGAGCATGCAGTCAAGAATATCAACATGATCGCCCCAAGTAAGCGAACGGTAGTCACTTCGCACCTCCTTGCCGTGCATTTATCGGCATCGTAAAGACATAGTCATTGCGTCTGACCGCGTGATGACAGTCAACGCAGTGAGTGCTTGCGAAGTCCGCCGTATGCCCATCGGGCTTCAGATCGGTACCGATCCATCTTCCCCAGCCCCAACCTGCCGTAGTTTGATACCTTTTACTGTCGCGAATCATGAGCTCCACTTGGACGAACTGTCCGGGCCCGATCATTCCGGTTTGGTCCCGCTTTTCATGCCAGGTGACCTTTCCGATCATGGCTCCATCCGGCCACGGATTGATATGGTTGTCAGCGATCGCCCTTACCGCAAGATCGTTGCCCAGAACAACACGTATGGTGTGATTCTCGACGCGTTCGGTGCTGCCAATCTGCTTCCACGTCTTGTATTCGGGATGGAATGGAATGCCGTCAGGTGTACTTTGTACGGTGTGAATGGCTTCACTTCCATCTACCCAACGAACATATTCGCGCTCCGCTGCATCAACTTGAGATGACGTGGCTATTTGAGGATCCTCTGATAGAGTCGTCGAGTATTTGCGCAGAATGTCCAGTTGCTCAGGAGTGACCGTGGAGTTCGGATGCACCATTCGATAGGAAGGAAGTGGCATCGCGCCAAGTCGAATTTGATTAAAGGCATCGAATAGAGCTAATCGCTGCTGTTCTTCCGGGAGTGCCGCAATCTCGGAGAAGTTCAGATGCGCACGTGCGCGTTGGACATCGCTGGAAACAATCCAGTAGGCCGGCACCATTTGATCGAACCACAGCAGTCTTGTTTCGTTCGAGTGGCAGCTATAGCACGAGTGCTTAAAGATCGCTTTAACCTCGGGTGGTGCCACGATCTCAGCTGTTACTGGAGGATTACTTAGCTTTGGCCGCATAAACTGCAAGCCAACGAAGATCATCAGTGCAATCCCCAGGGCTGGCAATATTAGCTTACAAAACGAGGTCTGTTTCATGAGCGATCTCCGTATTGCATGTATATGCCGAAAGCCGGTTTAGTAAATCAAATTATTGAAAGAGAATCTTGGCCATCATTCCCTTGTCTTCGTGTTTCAACAAGTGGCAATGAAAGACAGACATCCCGCGGATAAGCGGATCGGTAAAATCCATAATCAGATCAACAGAGCCCTCCGGCGTGACGTTTACTGTGTCTAGCCACTCAGGCTGTGCCGTCTTCTTACCGTCCTCTTGGAAAACGAGAAAATGCACCTGATGGATATGAAACGGGTGAATTTCATGGGAGTGATTGACGACACGCCAATGTACGTAATGCCCAACCTTCACAGTGAGCAAGGGTCCGTCGCTCGGCGAGTACCTCTTATCGTTCACGTAGAAACCATGCACATCTTCGGAGAACGTCACGATGAACTCGGGCGTGCTGCTCTCCAGCGTCCGCACTAGGGTAGGAGAAAGCGTCTTATACACAGCCTTGCTTGTATGGGGAGTTACCGAGGGAAACTGATCTGTTGTTGCGTCCGTTGCGCTGAGATCTGCGACGACCATCGCAGGATTTGGGTCACCATCGCTCCCTGTGTCGACGCAACGTGTCCTGAGCGAAGCGTGCACGCCTGGCTTCGGTCCGGTAACAATCGCTTCAACGCGTCCCGCCGGCGCGACTAGAACATGCCGCAATGACTCAGTTCGGCGATTGGGGTCGTGATAGCCGAGCGGCATTCCATCCAGCGCTACTACCGTCAATTGTTCTGAGTCGATCTCCAGGTCGGCATAGAAGTCGGGAGATGCGTTGACGATACGCCAGAACTGTTTCTCTCCGGGTCCAATGCCTATCTGCGGTCGGACCACACCATTCACAGTGAAGATCCGTTGGGGGTCGCCAGCGGCCGCGCCACAGGCTGTCGGAGAGAGTTGTACCCGCTCCTTCAGATAGGAAGACGTTGCGTCGTTCTCGCGCAATTCCGCATCACGAAGGATGAGAATGCGCTCCCTCATCGAGCGCACCTCAGGGGCATATCGGTCGATGCCATCAATGACAATGGCTCCTGACATCCCATCGAGATCCTGCTGATAGCTCTCCCCATGGGGATGGGTATGATACCAATACAACCCGGGAGGTTGATTCTGGGGGATGTCGACCATGTAGTGCAGCGATTGACCAGGCATGGCCATCATTGAAAGAACATCGTCTTGAGGAGAATGCGGCGAGACGTGAAGCCCATGGAAATGCAGGTTTGTCATGTTCATGCAGGGGCCGTCGACACATAACTCCGTGGATTTCGTTGACATCTGATTGACGTACTCCACGCGGATGTTCCCGCCTGGCTCCACCCGGATGACTGGAGGAATGTTGTGACCTTCAAAGGAAAATGCTCCCTTCCCACTCGTCGGATCGTTCACCGCATATAGAACAAAGGGTCCATGCACCTCGGGAAGTGTTGGAAGAGTGACACCGTCGTTGGAAGTTCCCGACTGTTGTGCTTGGAGGCAAGGTTGAGCGGAGAGACAAAGCAGAACGGCACAATGAATTGCCGCCTTTGACGTGTTGGGCCGTGTCGTCCACATACGAAATAATCTCCTTCGCGATTCGAGCGCTGAGACGTCTTCTCTCGCCTTAAGCTACGGGTTGGTGCTCGGCACAGTACCGAGAGTTACGATCCGGTACCGCGCCAAAGCAGGAGTCTAAAGTCGGATGGCTACTGTGCGTGCGCTGCAGCTTCTTCGATGACCGCCGCAACTTCCTTCGGACGCGAGGCGTATACCGAGTGGCTCGCACCTACAATCTCTGTGGTGTGACTCTTGGCGCGCGCAGCATACCATCGCTCCAACTCGGGATTGATCGTCCTATCCTTGGTCGCTACGATCATCCAACTCGGCTTGCTGCGCCATGCAGCTGTTTTGATGACGGCCTTAAAGTTCTCAGCAAAGTTGAGGACCTGCGAATGTGCCATGAACTCGGCCTGCTGTGCAGGCAAGTCCGCAGCAAAGTATTCATGAAATTGTGCGGGATCGAGATATGTAAAGCCATCAGCGGTCTTCTTGATTGCGGTCGACTTGCTCACGTCGCTCGGAAAGCGTTTGCCATCATCAGCTTCGTCTTCGCCAGCATCAGGCATGTGCGCAGCAACATACACCAAACCAGCAACGGAGGGGTCAGTGCCCGCCTCTGTAATGACAGCACCTCCATAGCTGTGGGCGACAAGAATGCTCGGGCCGTCTTGAAGCGCGAGGATACGTCTGGTGGCCGCCACGTCATCTTTGAAAGAGCTCTCTGGCTCCTGAACGATGCTCACCTTGTAGCCATCCTTTGTGAGAATTTCGTAGACGCCATTCCAGCCAGAGCCATCTGCCCATGCGCCGTGAACTAAGACAATATTCCGAATGCGATGCGCTTCGCCTTGTGCGTTCAAGCGAGCCGGAGTACTCACGAGGACGCCTGCCAATGCGGCGGCCAACACGAGTGTTTTAGTGGGGTTGTTCATGTGTATAGACCTTTCTGTGAGTGGCCGCCAATTCATTCCGCTTGCCACACTTCTGATTAGAGGCGTCCATCAGTCATAAACTTGGTTGTACAGGTTCTGCTCTGTAATAAGTGGAGCAAATAGAAGTAGCGTTGGCGTTGCCGCGTTCTACCAAACTAAGGTGATCTGGAGCGAAACGATGCGTGAGAAAGATCTTTTGCTAATAAGTAGAACTCACCTGCAGATGACTCGATCTCTCGGATGAGATGTCGGGTTCGGGCGATCTCCCGTGCTCGATGTTGACCACCTTCAAAATAGACCCCGAACTCTAGTTGGTCGACGTTTGCCAACTCCGACGACACAGACTCTCGAAGAGCATTGAAGTGGATTCTGTCCGCGGCGTCGAGACAATGTTCAAGGATCCGTCTAAGTTGGTTTGTAGCGCTATTAATGATTACCAGGCATTGGCATAACACGTCGCTTGTACGAGAAAGCCAAAGTTGATCAAAGATGAACCACATGACCAAAATACCGAGCGCGACACCGATCACGCGATCTCGCGCGGGCGATATATTTGAGGTGGAACTGAAGCCGAGCAATGCCGTCAAAAAGAAGCCAAACCCAATCTGTACGACGACATAACTCATTCGTGGACTCCGTAAGACCCATCCTGAGAGAAATGAGACTGCGGCGACGACTATGATCAAAGAAGAGATGGAATCCATGTTGGGGTACAGCAATGAGACCGTGGCAATGCCAAGTACACCTCCCAGAAGTGCGCCCGCTAGGCGGTACAGTTGTTTTTGTCTAATTGCGCCTGTTGTCATAGCCGCGTCAAGTTGCCCAGATGCCTGCTGCACGCGATAAAACTCAATCGCGGTGTTGTAGGCGATCGTCTGATGGACTCGCGACAACTGCAGAGTCGGTGCAATTTCTAACGCCTTACTGCCTTCATGCCGCGATTTGCGGCTGAAATCGAGAAGGGAATACTGCAGTTCCAGTTGAGCCTGCGCGAGAGGCTCCTCTACGGTGACATATTCGCGCGGGGCAATCGGCATCGGAAATGGGAAGATAAGACGTGTGTCGCGTCCTTGTGCTGCGAACGTAAGAAGAGGGAGATAAAGAGCCTCATCGACACCGACCCTTTCCAAAGAACGTTTAGCTTCAATCCACGCGATCCATCCCTCGGGACTTGAAGTTTCTGCGATGTCGATCAACTCAGTTAAGCCATAAATATGGCCGTTAAGAACACGAGGGATTGGAACTGCAGTGCGTGTCGCTCCGATGCAACGACTTACGTCTTTTGATGTCACAATGATCCCGCAGTTCGACCGAGACCTTTCAAGATCACCTAGATGCGACTGCATAGAAGAGGAGCCCCAGTTGTCCCAGTCCCCGCTTTGCGCAAGTAAGGGTAGCGCGCCGGTGTAAAGTATGAGTCCTAGATCGACTGGGAATATTCTTGCGAATCGGAATTGTGTTTTGATGTTCAAGTCCTTGCCGCTAATCTCGCTCGTCTCTCGAAACCTAAAATGTTGAATTAACTCAGGACAAGATGCAGTAGCTTGTCGAAGTTGTCCGGCGTGATCACATTGGCTTTGATATTCGAGAGATTCTCCTGTGCCAAGTCCCTCAAGGTGTGGCCGGGAGGTAACTGGAGAAGTAGCTCGCAACCGAGTTCCTGCGCGATGCTTGTAGCATCGTGCCAACGCACTCCGTGGGCGATGTTGTCGGCCAGGTCTTTTGCTATGCCCTTCGCAGTGCGCACAGCTCGTGCGTTCACGTTACTGATATAAATGACCTTTGGATCTTGAACCGAAATTGCTTCCAACTGTTTTCGAAGCGAGTCTGCAATGGGCTGTAAGAGCGGGCAGTGGGATGGTACGGGCACATCGAGCAGCTCTGCCTTCCTCGCCCCTTGCAGTAGGGCCTTCGCTAACACCGCTTTCATCCCTTCAATGGAACCGGCAATTACAATCTGTAGCGGAGCATTGATGTTCCCAACAAACACGGGATGCTCCGTCGTGTTTACCGATATAACCAACCTGTTTACATGCGCCTCGCTAAGCCCCACTATGGCCGCCAACCCATACCCGGTAGGGTACATATGCTCCATCTGTTCGGCTCGCGAGCGCACTAGCCGTATTGCATCTGAGAGTTCAATCGCTTCAGCTACGACGGCTGCTGAGAAGGCACCAATTGAAAGCCCTGCTACCGCGAATGGTCGCACACCGCTCCGCTGCAGGGCTCGCGCAGTAGACACACCTACCGCAAAAAGAGCGAGTTGAACTGAAACGGGTGAGCGCAGAGCGTCCGCGGAATCTAAAGTCCGGGCGTCGATCCCCAGGGCCTCACTTATTTCGGCTAATGTTTCATCAACGGCTGGATGCTGGACGAGATCGTGAAGCATCTGTGGTCTTTGCGAACCCTGTCCTGGAAAGAGTAAGCCTGTATTCATTTCAAGCCACCTTCACCTGCCACGTCCCAAGGATCCTCAACGAGATGTCGCCCATCGGGAGTGCGAATCATAATCTTTGCGGATCGTCGAAGAGCGTACTCCTCAAGCGAAAATCCACAACATGGAGTTTCGACACGCACATCGACCTTCGCTGGCAACGAGCTCAAGGTGCTCCATAGATCGTGAGCGATAGCATGGGCTATTCTCTGCGAAGCGAATAGCGCAAGGTCTAGGTCACTTGATTCGGTAGTCACGCAATCGCCGGTAGCAAGTTCAAAACCGACACTTCCGACTGGTCCCCAGTTCAAATCGAGGTCCGCGAATTCCTCCTCAACTAACGCAAGGGTCTTGAGCGCTGGAATGGCCTTGCGTGAGTCATGTGCGAGGGAGGTGCGCAGTTGGAGAGGTTGTTTAATCAAGACCACATCTGTCATTTCCACCAAACCTCCCCAACGCTGATTCCTGTTAGTTCCTCGAATTCCGACCGCAATCTTGCTGGCTGGCGCGTTCACCCGCCGCACAACGACCCACGGGATGCGCCTCATCGCCATCTGCACCCACGGAAGCTCAGTCATACATGCTGGATGAATCGTTTCTGATCTCAGGTAGAGGAGATCATGTACTCGCGGTACATCATAGATAGCGCCAACCATAAAACCTCAAAAGTACTTCGTCATTACCAGCATCCATAGTGCTAGCGAAAGCCATCCAGCGCCGTAGGAGGCGATCAGTCCTGAACTGGCCGCTTCAGGTGTTGCGTCAAAGCTTTTACCGAAAACGAGCCCGAAGAAGCCGCCTGGAATTGCACTAATGATCGTGATGTCTCGAACATGATCGCGGCTCATATGGAAGAGGAGAGTCATACTAAGAGCGAAGATCGGTTGGAATAACAGGATGGTGATGGTCGCCCAAAATACACTCTGGTCGAATCGAAATCGCTGTGCTGAGACAACTACTCCCGTGAGGATCAGCGAAGAAGCTGTTGCCGCACTTCCCAGGGTTATGAGGGTGTCGTTAGCGTAGCTGGGTAGATGTACACCGAAGTAGGCGCCAATCAGCGCAAGTGCTGGAGCCCATACTACTGGCCGGGCGAGAGCCCGAACAAAACTATGAAGCACATTTCGAATACTGATTCCGGTTCCGTGTGATTGCTTATCTGCTTCGAGAAGCGCCACTGTAAGTGGGGAGATGGTAATAGAGCCCACTGCAATGGACATTGCTGCCGTGATAGTGGACGCAGGGCCAAACGATGTGGCGAACAAAGGCAGCGCAATAGCGGCGGAGTTTGGAAATCCAATCGTAAGAGCCAACACCGAAGCGTCGGAGATCGACATCTTGAGCGATCGCCGTGCCCATATATAACCGGTGGCATAGAGCACAGTGAATACAAGTGCGATCATCAGAGCCGTTGGAATTTGTTGCTCGAGGTCTTCTCGCGAGGTTCGGATGATGGTTGAAAACAGGGCGCAGGGGATCGTGAAGTTCATGACAAGCACTATTAGGTTTCGGACATTCACGTTATCCATGACGCCTCGCCGGCCTGCGATATACCCCAACAGCAGACCGACGAAGATCGGTACGAGCGCATCAAGAAGAACAGTGATCACTGCGGCTCCTTAGGACTTCTTCCACTGCGCTTCGAGCATTGCGCGGACCGCAATACTGGCTTTACGTGTCTGTTTTGCGGCGTCGGATTCTAAACGATTACTGAGGTCGGTTAATCCAGATCGCGCGTCCTGAACCGCCCCAATCAGGCCCTGCTTCACGATTTCGACTTCGGATGCGGTAGGCTGCAGAGGATTCTCGACATGGAGCAGTTTGTAGAGCAAGCCAAGTTTTGCATAGTCCTTGACGTCATACGACATGGGAGCAATCTCATGGCCGAGCCGCTCGAGTTCCTCCACGGACCGCCGCGTAATTCTTGCTGCTGCTTCTTTGTGCATGGCATGAATGACGATTCCTGCATCGTCGAAGGCGAGAATACGGTTCGCTTGATAGCCGTGAGTCAGGAACCCCCCAGAGAACGCGTGCCCTGCAACTAGGCTGATTACCGGATGACCTGCCATTCTCGCGGAGGCATAGGCATCTGCTGAGGTCGCTGCTGCCAGGAATATTCCTGCCGTCTCTTCGCGGCGACCGTATGCTTGGCTCTTGACGTCGACTAGCGCAATTATCGGCCGCTTTTTTGACTTAGGTTTGTCACGATCTTCGGCCATCACTTCACGTACTCGTATGGCCAGCGTGTAAGCCTCTTCCAAACCGACTTGTCCGTCCCGCACACAGGGGAATCGGCTTTCAGTGTTCGGCACAACGCACAGAAACAGGCTGGTCTCGTTGCCAAGTAAGCTATTCGAGGCGAGCACAGAGCCTGGATCGCCTGCCAACGGCTCATTCTTTCCGGTCAAAGCCTGAAACCAAGCTCTTCCGCGTAACCCTACGTGCTCGCTCATCGCGCACCTCCCGTGGTGTCATTGCCGTTCCATTTTTTTCGCAGACTAATCGGATCGATCTGTTTGGACATATCCAGCGTAGCGATACGATCGCGGTTGAGTTTGACCTGTTCGCTTCTATACTCGGACGGGGGACCGGCCTGAACATAACTACGAATCGCGGACGCAATCCTCCCTGCGTCGTCTTCAACGAGCTCATCTGCCTCTCCGATACCGACTCGCTGTTCGCCGCCGTGAATTGCCCAGATCAGAGCGCGATCAGATGCATCGAACTCATCGATGCCAGACTCTTGTTCGATGACTTCAGGACCATTGAGTCCAAGGCGAGCCTCTTTGGTCATGATGACGTAGCTTGACACACCAGCTGCAAGGGACATGCCGCCGAAACAGCCAACGGTGCCGGCTACAACGGTGATCACTGGGGCGTGCCGGCGCAAGGCGAGAATCGACGAAATTACCTCGGCTATCGCAGCGAGCCCAAGATTCGCTTCCTGAAGTCGAACTCCACCTGTTTCAAGGAGGAGGACGGCGGCAGTCTTTGTTCCGGTTTCCGAGTCTTTCGTTGCAAGATCCAGAGCCGCTGTCATCTTGGCGCCCGACACCTCACCAATGCTGCCTCCCTGAAACGCTCCTTCAAGCGAGACAACGACTGCTGGAAGGCCGCCGATCTTGCCTTTAATCACGATGCAGCCATCGTCGGCTTGTGGAGCGACGCCCTGTATTGGAAGCCAAGGAGATTGGACTCGATCAAATGGGCCGACCAACTCCTTTGCCGTTCCTTCGTCAAACAGGCTTCGGGCACGCGCCCTGCCATCAAGCTCGATAAAGCTCTTGCGATTTACGAACGCGGGAAAGTTCTCTGCTGTGCTCACTGCTCAATCGCCTCCACTGCTTGTTCCAACCGCAACAGCACGCTTCCTGGGGTTGCGCCTGCGTCGTTGATCTGGATTTTTATGGCTCCATTGAACTTCGAGAAGAAGCGATCAAAGACGGCCTTCCACGAGTCCTGAAAGCCATTCACGCTAGTAGTGATCGTGACGTGTGCCCCGTCCCCGTCGGCCGGCTCCATGAGGACTTCCATATCTCCAGACCCCACTACGCCGACATGAGCCTTCTTCGTGATGCGACGGTTCGCCGTCGGATAATCGAACTCAATCTGTTCCATATGATTCCTCCAAAAGACTGTTGTCCCTTTCCACGTCGTACAGACGTCGTTCAATTGCGTCCAGAAAGAGAGTAGCGGCGAGCAGATCCGCGCTTCCTCCCGGCGAGATGTTTCTGGCAAAAAGTGCGCGACTGAAGCGACGCAGCATCTCGTCTCCGGCCGCACAGCCAGGCCCTCCTGAAGCGAGCACCTCTCTCGCACCGTGTTTTACCGTCTGCAGCCCCTCGTCTCCGCCACGATAGAGAACACATGTGTCTTCTAAACTCGCCATGATGGCAAGGAGCGATGAGAGCCTACTGTTTGTCTCCGATAGTCCGCACTCGCGAGCAGCGCGAAGGGCAGGAAGACCAACCTTTACTACGTGGGGGAAGCCGGCACATGCCTCTCCCCGAGCCCCTTTTGCTCCATACCGGCTCCGAACCAGATCGCCGTGGGATACAAGTTGAGGGCGCGCGTAGTCAGGAAGTTGGGCGAGCAGACCCGCGTCTTTCGCGATGGCTCCAGGATGGAGACTGCCACTCTGTGCCGTAGCCGTGACTAGGAGCCCTAACACCCAGATAGCGCCTTTGTGAGCATTACTACCCCCGGTTTCTCGCAACATCGCAGCCTCTGCTTCCCGTCCGATGGCAGCGACCTTTGCTCGCAATGACTGATCCATCCGAGCGTTGCACGATGCGGCAGCCATGGCTGTGAAGTACGGGGCGATGGCCGACGCGGATCGTCGCATGATGTCCAGCGACAAATCCGAATGCGCGCCAGATCCTCGCCGGTCCACCAGACCCGGCTTTGGGGTTAGCTCCGCTTCAGCGACCAGCGCTTGAAGGGCCAACTCTGCCAACTGATCCGTATCCAGCAGGGGGTGAAACGGGGCGGCCGCTTTCGTCATTGGAATCATGTTTGCCATTACCAGTTCCTGAACTTCGCGGGAGCTTGGTAGAGGCCGCCGGACCACGCAACCAGGTCTTCCATACTTCGCGCGGCAAGCAGAGAACGGTTGGCCTGAAGGCGATGAACCCCGATGTCTTCGGGATACGCTACGATTCCCTTGCGCCGGAGTTCAGCGGTTTCTTCAGGTTTTGCTTTCAGGCCGACAGGGCTTACGCCCGCGACTGCCGCCAGTGCGCGGCGGCGCTCTTCGATACCCTCGGTCTTATACAAATAGGCGATTCCTTCTTCCGTCACGACGTGACTCACGTCGTCCCCGTAAATCATGATTGGCGCAATGGGCATTCCGGCCTGCTTCCCGACCTCGACCGCGTCCAGTGTTTCAACGAAGGCAGGAACCCCACCACTGGCGAAGGTTTCCAGCGTCTGAACCACGAGCTTACGTCCTCGAGCTGTCGGACTAGGATCTGTTTTGAGATCGAGCCACGTAGCGCTAGAGTGCCTCCGTCCATGGGGGTCACTTCCCATGTTCGGCGCTCCGCCGAAACCAGCCAGGCGTCCAGTCGTTACTGTGGAAGAGTTAGCATCTCCGTCCATCTGAAGGGTCGCTCCGATAAATGCATCCACCGCGTACTGTCCTGCCAGTTGGCAAAGAACACGGTTAGAGCGAAGGCTACCGTCGCGGCCGGTGAAGAAGATGTCAGGACGAGCCCGAATGTATTCATCCATTCCAACTTCGCTACCGAAAGAGTGCACGCTCTCCACCCAGCCACTCTCGATGGCCGGAATTAGAGTCGGATGCGGGTTGAGAGCCCAGTACTTGCAGATCTTCCCGCGTAGCCCCAACGACTCAGCGTAGGTGGGAAGGAGAAGCTCAATGGCTGCTGTATCAAAACCAATACCATGGTTCAACGACTGAACCAGGTGCATCTCGTAGATGCCGCGAATGACCATCATTCCAGTGAGGATTTGGAGATCGTTGATGTGCCGCGGGTCACGTGTGAAGAGAGGCTCTACAGCGAATGGTTTATCCGCCTCAATCACAATGTCGACCCAGGATGCCGGGATATCTACCCGAGGAAGTTTATCGACGATCTTGTTGACCTGTACGATCACGATCGCATCGTGAAACGCGGCGGCCTCAACAATGACCGGTGTATCCTCGGTGTTCGGCCCCGTAAAGAGATTGCCCCCTTGGTCGGCCTGTTCGGCGCACACTAGAACCACATTCGGAACGAGGTCGACCAGCAACCGCGCGTATAGCTCGACATAGGTGTGAATAGCCCCGATCTCAAGCACACCATCTTCGAGAAGTTGCGCGACCCGAAGGCTCTGGGGACCTGCGAATGCGAAGTCCACCTTCTTGGCGATACCTAGTTCGAAGAGTGTGAGATGCTCAGGGCGGCTAATGCTGGAGATGATGAGATGTAGATCGTGAATCTTCATCGCATCAACCTTGACTAGAGAGCGCGAGAGGAAGTCCGCTTGCTTCTGATTATCTCCCTCCATCACGATGCGATCGCCACTCACAATGACAGACTCAAGGGCGTCGACGGTCTTCTCTCGAGGCAGGATTGGACCGCTCATCCAGGCTTGCAGGGCTCGCATCCGCCGCGCCTTCTCATCACGCCTGGTCGTCCAGGACGTTCTCTGCTGCAGTGTGTGTTCGCTCATTCGGGTGCTCCTTTGCCTTTCACTAGAGATTAGAGCCTAAGGTTGGCGATTGGGATATTTGTAGTTTTTTATTATCGTGATGAGTTCTATAAATCAGTGAATTTCAGCGAACTTTTTGTCACATCCGTGCGTTTTTCATCCGAGCTGAACTTGATAAAACAGAGAAGGAGGAACTAGTCAGCGCATCCTGCAAGCGGGATGTGTGAGGGAGATCGGTTGCTGTGCTCGCTATGAACCTGCAATTGCCGATATCGCCGGAGAACGCTGACCTTTATTTGGAGCTACAACGCAACCTGACTTTCCTGTCTATCGCACAGAGCCTGGGACTGGATGCTTCGGCTGTTGGGATCGTCTAAGGCATTGAATTCCGCAGTATCGGTGTTGGAAGAATTGGGCTGTCGTCTCTTCCGTTGGATGAGAAGCGCGATGTCGTTGGGCGCAAGTAACAATATTCGAAGAACGAGGTAAAGAAGATCCAAGTCCCGTAACACTATCTTTCCGAAAGTCCGCCTCTCCATCGCGTTCTACCCGCGAGCACCGTCTACTCCATTACGCTTCCGAGCTCTTCGATCCAACCTCCAACGCATCACAGATAGCATCCGTCATCTCAGTGGTCGAGTTGTTTCCGCCAAGGTCACGAGTCCTGACCTCTCGCTTCCTTAGCACTGTCTCGATCGCATGCATCAGGAGAGCCGCGAGTTCTCTCTCTCCAAGGAACTCCAGCATCATCTGCGCCGACCAGATACTGCCGATCGGGTTCGCCTGATTTTTTCCCGCCAACTCGAATGCAGACCCATGAATCGCCTGAAAAAGGCTTGGGTAACGGCGTTCCGGATTGAGGTTCGCGCTTGGCGCCAGGCCGAGACTTCCAGTGATCGCCGCACCAAGATCTGACAGAATGTCTCCGAACAGATTTGAGGTCACAAAAACATCCAGCGTTTCCGGCTGGCTGACCATTCGTACGGTCATCGAGTCAACCAGCTGCTTATCTGAAGTAATACTTGGGTATTCGCCTGAGATCTGCGTAAAGACATCGTCTCAGAAGACCATATTGTGCTGCATGCTGTTCGATTTCGTTATACTCGTCACCCGTTTTCTATCGTGCTTTACCGCCCAGTCGAAGGCGAATCGCATCAGCCGTTCAGTGATGCTGCGCGTGAATACTATCGACTGGATGGCGACCTCTTCCTGCTTATGAATGTGGACACGTCCGCCAGCGCCGGCATACTCTCCTTCGGAGTTTTCTCGGACACAGACCATATCGAGAAAGTGCGATCCCTGATTTCGAAGGGGGGGTATCGATTCCTTCGAGCAGTCGTAAGGGACGGAGATTGATATATTGGTCGAGTCCTTGGCGGATTGGAAGCAATAAACCCCAGAGCGTGATGTGGTCGGGAACATGAGGGCTTCCAACCGGCCCTAACAGAATGCCGTCAAAGCCTCCCTGCTCCAGTTGTTGCAGGCCATCTTCGGGCATCAAGGCGCCTTTTTCCTGGTAGCGGGTGGTGCTCCAGTCAAAGTATTGAAAGTTGAAAGCGATGCCACCATCAAGCTGCGTGAGCTTCTCGAGAATCTGACGGCTGGAAGTAATCACTTCAGGTCCAATTCCGTCTGCTGGCAAGCAAGCAATATGGAATTTCTTCATGAGCATTTCTCCCTTCCCGCTAGTGATGCGTTTGCTCCAGCCAGCTGTGTCTGTAAAGGGAACTCCTGGCGCATGGTCATGCTGAAGAAGCTTCGATCTTCGTCAGTCCCCGAAACAGCTATCCTCCTTTGTTACTGGGGCAATTCTCACTCGCCATTGTGCTCCAGGCTCGAACTCAGACCCAAGCCTAGGCTGATCCATGAGGCTGCGATGCCGACCAAAATCCCTGCAGCGGTGTCGACGAGACGCAAAATGGGCTGTATCCAGGCATTCTGCGGACTAAAGTCGGCGATGACCAAGATGACAGCTGTTGTAATGGCCGCCATGACGATGTCCTCGGATCGGCGAACCAGCGCCAAAATGATTGCAATTATCCCGATCAATGCGACCATTCCTACGATGTGAAACGGGAAGAAAAGCAGGTATCCGAGACAGGCGGCAAAACTTACCAGCGTTGCAACTGTACGCGACACAACGGCGCGAGCCATCTTCTGGTAGCTACTGCGGTACACAAAGATGGTGGCAACCACCGCCCACATGCCACCAAGCAAATCATCATCTCTTGAAACGCTGTATTCGCGAGTCAGGACAGTTGTAATTAACCAATAACTGAGCAGACAGGCAATCGCCAGGATCGTGGCTGAGCCAACTGCATGGCTCATGCGGAATAATGGGCCCCGTTGCGATGCGCCGCTCTCTGTTTGTCCAGTCGCCATAAGTTCACTCCTTGTCAGGTACAAGTAGAAACAATTGAGGTTGCTCTTTCGAAGTTCAAATAAAGACGCTGCGAATCAACGCACAGCGTCATTGGGACAGCTTAGACAATTTTCTCCATCTATCTCACTCCTCTCCGCAGCGGTGCGCGTGCACAAAATCGCGGGAATGTATCCATACGTACGGTCTGTTTAGCTCGACTCTACGCGGCAGATCTAGTCAGATCCCTTACGTATGCGTCGGAAGGGGGCAGTGGATAGCAGATACACCTGCAATGAGTGGTCTTGCGGTCCAGTGACTCCGTTAGCTGCAGGACTCTGGCGAAACTGATAGCCGACCTCAACCGCCCAATGTTCTCCTAGCCGAGAACCGAAAGCGCTATACGTGACGTCGTTGTTGAACAACGACGACGCCTTGCGGGTAACGTTTAGGTAAACCTCGTTATAAGCAACGAAGTAATGCTCAGGGAGCCCCGAACGGCCGAGCGGGATCTTGACAGTCAAGCGGTAACGGGCTCGTTGACTAAAACTCTTATCTTCGTATCCCTTGCCTTCCACTGCGGTATCTTGCCAGCGTTGCTCCAGCCTAAAACGCTGAATCAGTTGGGGAGCGGAATCTTCTTTATCAAACAGTCTGTAGGTCATCTGTTGCTGCTCGAAAATCCGATTCTCTATCTGCTTCCCAACGATTGGCGGTGGGCCAAAAGAACCATTCGCCGTCGGCTGAGCTCGAAAAAACGTGTAAGCGACAAGTGACTCTTGCGAGGGGCTTTCATTCATAGTGATGCCTGGTCTCAGTTCCAACTGCTCGAACTGGGAAAGCCCTAGAGTTCTTCTATAAGAGCCTTCCAGGTGGACAGCCCATAGTTTCGTAATGGGTTGGTCTCCGAAATAGCTGAGCCAAACGCTGCGGTCGGTGCCCCCTGAGGGCTGCGGTGCCTGGGCGAAAGCAGGTAAAGCAATCAATTGCAGAACAAAGATATGGACTGTCCAACGTCGGCTTCGCGTCATGACTTAAAAAACTCCCGAAACTCAGCGAGCACACCCTCTGGATCTTCCTCCGGGAGTAGATGACCGCATGGGAGCGGTTTGCCGGAGACGGTATTGTTGCTTTTGGCTCTCCACGTTGCGAGGACATCCCAAAGGTGGCCGACTGTGCCTTTTGCCCCCCATAGAGCGAGTAGGGGAGCTTGAATATACTTGTTCCTACTCTCATCCTCACGATCGTGTTCGAGGTCCAGTCCAGCTGCAGCGCGATAGTCTTCGCATACAGCGCGAATGGTACCAAGGCAGCAGTAGCAGCGAATGTACTCCGCCATTACCTCTGGCGAGATCGCACCTGGTGTCTTGCCTTGAACGGCAAGATGATCCCTGAGGTAGTAAGCAGGATCGAGGCCTATCAGGTGTTCGGGCATCGGTGCAGGTTGAATTTGAAGGAACCACCATACATACTTAGTCGCAAACTCTTTTGTCGATTGTTCGTACATTGTCAGAGTGGGCGCTACATCGAGCACGGCTACCTTCTCGACGCTGCTGGGGTGGTCCAAACAAAGGCGATGGGCGACTCGTCCGCCGCGATCGTGGCCGGCTACGAGGAAGCGCTCGTGTCCAAGTTGTCGCATGACTTCGACCTGATCAAGAGCCATGGCATGAAAGGAATAGTTAATGTGCTCGTCGCTGTATCCTGGCTTGCTCGAATCACCGTAGCCTCGCAAATCCGGAAGGACTACGGTGTATTCGTCGGCGAGTGCAGGTGCGATTTTGTGCCATGTCAGGTGTGTCTCAGGATGGCCATGGATAAGCAGCAACGGCCGGCCGTTTCCTTTGGTGAGAACGTTGATTTCAGCACCGGATGTCCGAATTCTCCGAGCTTGGAAGCCGGGCAGGAGTTTCTGCGAGGTAGCCGCAGATGGTGGTTCAGGGAGTTCGCTTAGACTGGCACAAACCCCCGGCACTGGCTGGGCGCTGGGGAGTTCTTGCGCAAGATCGGATGGGCTTGGGGCAGATTTAGACTGTGCATCTGCCGCATTAGGGATCATCGCGGCAAATGCGGCTGCTAATCCACTCGATGTGAAGACTCGACGATTCATGACAACCTCTTCTTTCAATTCGCGATCAGTGAACGTGGCGGGGGTCCCCAGCCCGGAAGCTGAGTGACACCCACAAAAAAGTGGAGTTGCCTCTCTCAGATGCTCTGCGTCAGCGGCCTTACGGAACGTTGAGGCGATGTGCCGTCTAAAGCCGTTGACGCGCTCTATACAGGCGAGCCTTGGCGGTTGCTTTCGAGATAGTTAGTGCGCGGCTGTTCGCTCATTCGGTTGCTCCTTTGTCTTTCACTAGAGGTTAGAGTCTAAGGTTGGTGATAGGGATATTTGTAGTTTCTTATTACCGTGATGAGTTCTATAAATCAGTGACTTTCAGCGAAAGTTTGTCACATCCGTGCGTTTTTCATCCATGCTGCAACTGATAAAACAGAGAAAGAGGAACTAGTCAGCGCATCCTGTCACCGGGATGTGTGAGGGAGACCGGTTGCTGTGCTCGCCATGAACCTGCAATTGCCGATATCGCTGGAGAACGCTGATCTCTATTTGGAGCTACAACGCAACCTGACTTTCCTGTCTATCGCACAGAGCCTGACTGGGACTGGATGCTTCGGCTGGAGTGCTGCTAGTGGAGAAGTCTACTGGTCCGAGCAAACCTACAATATCTTTGAACATGATCGAGCGCCAAACCTTACGTTGGAGATGGTGCTGCGACGAATTCATCCCGATGATAGAGGTCGTGTGCAAGAGGCTCTCATCCGGGCATCTGAGACAAAAGCCGACTTTCATCTTGAATACCGTTGGCTGATGCCGGACGGCTTAATCAAGCATCTCTACGTTGCCGCTCGCGCGTTGACAACTGCATCGGGCAACCTCGAATTTTTGGGCGCCGCAATAGATGTCAGCGCGGCAAAAGAAGCAGAGGAGAAACGCCGGCAAGATGAAGATGAGCTTCGCCGCATTACCGATGTCATTCCGCAACTGATCATCGTCTATAGCCCCGAAGGCTGGCCGATCTATCTAAATCAGCGAACGCTCGAGTACATGGGTCTGTCGCTTGAGGAGGTGCAGGCCGAAAGTTTCCGCGACCGTGTCATTCATCCTGATGATGTGGAGAGGTTCCGAATCATTCGGCAAAATGGGCTACCGAAGGGTGTTCCGTTCGAGACCGAACAGCGGGTCCTCGGAAGAGATGGCAAGTATCGTTGGTTCCTCAGTCGGTACAATCCACTGAAAGACGAGCAAGGCCGGATTATCCGCTGGTACGCGACCGCAACCGACATCGACGACCGCAAGGTGGCTGAACAGCGCCTCCAAAACGAGAATGTTGCACTCCGCGAGGAAGTGGATCGCTCTTCCATGTTTGAAGAGATTGTGGGAGAGTCGACTGCATTGAGCACGGTCCTTGCCCGCGTTACAAAAGTCGCGCCCACAGACTCTACGGTCCTCATCACGGGTGAAACGGGAACTGGAAAGGAACTA
This sequence comes from Acidicapsa acidisoli, assembly GCF_025685625.1. Taxonomy (NCBI): domain Bacteria; kingdom Pseudomonadati; phylum Acidobacteriota; class Terriglobia; order Terriglobales; family Acidobacteriaceae; genus Acidicapsa; species Acidicapsa acidisoli. Next base: position 44,151 of record NZ_JAGSYI010000008.1, on the reverse strand, counting down.
ATCGCCCGAGCTATTCACAAGCGATCGCGTCGTGCTCAGCGTGCCTTCGTCAGCGTAAATTGCGCCGCGCTCGCCCCTTCGCTGATTTCATCTGAATTGTTCGGTCATGAAAAGGGGGCATTCACGGGCGCAACTCAACGCCGTATAGGTCGCTTCGAACTGGCGAATGGTGGCACCCTCTTTCTGGATGAAGTGGGCGAGTTGCCATTGGATACGCAAATCGCGCTCCTGAGGGTTCTGCAAGAAAGAGAGCTCGAGCGGGTTGGAGGAAAAGAACGGATAAAGATCGACGTTCGAATTGTCACCGCAACGAATCGCGATCTAAACGTGGCGCAGGCAAATGGAACATTCCGCTCGGATCTCTTCTATCGTTTGAATGTATTTCCGGTCCATGTCCCGCCGCTTCGAGAACGTCCAGAGGATATTGTGATGCTGCTCGAATATTTCCTCCATCGATATGCCCACCAGGCACGCAAGGTATTCAAGAGCATTGATAAACATACGCTGGAGTTCTTTAAGGCATACGATTGGCCTGGCAATGTCCGCGAACTCCAAAACATCGTTGAGAGATCGGTGATCCTGAGCCCTGACGACGTATTTTGTGTCGATAACTCATGGCTACCGTCGATTCCTTGTTCGAAGCGCATACCGCAGACGCGCGATGACGTGAGTGATGACGATTCTGAACACGAGCGGAAGATGATTGAGTCCGCTCTGACACAGAGCCGCGGGCGAATATCTGGGCCGAGAGGCGCGGCGACGGTACTTGGATTGCCTTCCTCAACATTAAATTCTCGCATCCAGAAGCTGAAGATCCGCAAAAGCCTATTCAAGCTTGGCTAGACGTCAAGAGAATTGACAGTATTAGCGATTTCGCCGAATTTGACGCAATTCACACGGCTCTCCTCCTCTTCCTTTCCTTTTGTTTTCAATCACTTCAAAATGGCGTTCTACATGCATTCCTTGAGAAGTGCAAGTATTCACGCGATGCTTGCCGAAAAGGCGAGGGGATGACATGCAAAGTCGTTCGACTGATCGACCGCAACCGTTTAGTTCTGCTTCACATAAGCGGCCATCTTCAAGAAATGCACATAAACATGATCGACGACCTTCTTACGAAAGAGACAGATCCTCTGGCTCTTGATTTAGGAGAGGTAACACTCGTAGACCGCGAGGCGGTCAAGTTTCTTGCAACTCTGGATGAGCGGGGCGTTCGGCTCAGAAATTGCCCGGGGTTCATTCGGGAGTGGATGCGCGAGTTGTAGTGGACGGACCTACGGATATAACTCTGTGGACGTGATGAGGAAGCGGCAGACGGGAGTAATGACTAATAAATCACTCGGGAGCACATTCGATGGATATATCAACTTCGTCAGCCTATGCAGGAGTGGATCCGGGCCAAACTCCACACATGCTGGCTTATGTCGCAAAAGGATCGCCTATCGGAATCACGGCCGATACCTCCGATATCTTCTTGGTCGCTGCTGCCAAAGACGGAGACCATCAGGCATACGCAGAGCTGTGCCGTCGACATTCAAAACAACTTCTTCGGACGATTCTAAGGATTACGCGCAACGTTGCAGATGCTGAAGACACGTTACAGGAGACCTTGTTGAAGGCATATGTCCATATCGGGACATTTGAAGGACGAAGCTCCTTTTCCTCGTGGCTCACTCGAATCGCGATCAATTCCGCTTTGATGTTGTCACGGAAGAAACGTTCACATTATGTGTTCAGCCTTGAGGGTGGTGTTGATCGAGACGACTTTAAGTTACCTGAACCCACGGAGACCGCGCATAATCCCGAAGAAGCCTGCATCTCGAATGCTTTGGAAAATGAGTGCATCCGCGCGATTCGATATTTGCCGCCAATTCTTCGAGTTGTAGTGCAGATCCGCTATCGAGAAAACGCTTCTGTAGCTCAGATCGCGAAGATGCTGGGTATCTCCGAATCAGCAGTAAAATCGCGTCTTCTTCGCGCAAGATCGAAGATCCGCGCACGTCTTGAAAAGGCAAAATATCTACCTTGTGGAATCGACCCGAAAGCTCTGGCGTGTGTTCAACGTCCACCGGATTTATCGAAACGAATGCCGCATGAGTGAAAGATATTGCAGTCTCTGCGTCGACGATGATGTCAGCGGCCCTGAAGCCAGGGCAGTTCTCCTCGAAGAAGAGGGTTACTCCGTGACCGTCGTGAACTGCCCGCTGATGGCTCTGGAGCATGACGTGTCGAAGTTCCTCCGGTTCGACGCGCCGCGGTTCGCGGTAGCCGACAGCTACGTTGTGAATGATGGCGTCGAAGGTCCCGAGTACGTTGACCTGATCTGCCACCGAACGCATCTGTTGCAGGCTGGCGAGATCGCCGGTGACGATGGCTTCGGCCCCAAGAAGTCTGCGATGGGCTGCTTCAGCGCGTTGGACACTGCGCGCATGTAAGACGACGGAGTGGTCCTGTTCGAGTAACAATTGCGCCACCATCAGTCCAAGTCCGTCTGAAGATCTGGCGATGAAAATGCGGCTCATATCGTTACGTCTCTTTCATGTGGTGGCGTGAGTGCAGGCTCAGCTTGGTTTTTGTGAGACCAGCGCCTGAAGAGCAGCCTGCAGCGTGGTGCAGGATTTTCGCGAAGCGCTCTCCGTGCTGCTGATCTGTTTCCACGTCTTGTACTCTGGATGGAAGGGCACTTCGGCAAGCATGCTCTGAACGGTGCGAATGTTTCCACAACCTTCGATCCACCGCATGTATTCGCCGTCTGCTGCCTTAGCCTGGGAGGGGGTGGCCTGAGAGTCCAGCGATAGAGTTGTTAGATACTTCCGCAGAATGGCCAGCTGTTCCAGAGTGACAACCGAGTCCGAATGTACCGTCTGATATCTCGGGGGAAGCATCGCACTAGCCGAATCTGATTGAAGGCGTCGAATAGGCCGACTTTTGCTGCACTTCGGGAAGAGCTCCGATCTCTGAAAAGTTCAGGTGCGCCCGGGCCTGAGTGGCAGGCATCCGGTTGGTTACAAACCAAGTTTCCGCCCTCAAGCTTGGGCGCAGGGAAAAATGGGTTCCCGTCTTTACCAGAGCACGGAGGCGTGACTACCTCGGTGCCTCTCGTCGGGACTTTAGGAGGCGGGTGAACAGGAGTCAACCTGTTGCTTAGATACCCCACACTTAGCTATTTGTAGAACCGTTCTATGCCAAAGGCTCCGTACCTTCCGATGCTGCTTCGATTCTTCGGGATTGGAGTGCTCATTTTCGCGGGACTTCAGTTCGTCCGGCCTGAACTGAAGAATCCACCGGTAAGCGCTGATATACAGGCTCCTCCTGAGGTCAAGGCAATACTCAAGCACTCTTGCTATAGCTGCCACTCTAACGAAACTGAATTGCCGTGGTTCGACCGATTAGTGCCAGCCTACTAGATTGTTTCTCGAGACGTACAACAAGGGTTTTCCACTACAGTGCGACACAGTTTGTTCGGTCAACGCTGCGACCAACTTCGACTCAGCCTTCCCCACGACGTAGAAAGACTTTTCAAACGCGCTCTAACATCCCACGCTGGCCTTAGTTACTTCCGCTTGGCGTCAGTTCTTGTCTGATAGGCAAAACGCACACGTAGGACTCCCCCGAGCTGAAAAGCTCAGGGGGAGTCTCCACCACGCTGCCAGCGCTTAATCGAGGGCACGAATTGGCGACCGACGCCATTGGCCCTGGTTTGCTGCCGCTGACGAAGTCCGGGTGTGCGGACTCCTCGCGCAGTTCGAGCTATTTCGAAACCGCTCGTGCGGCACTCTCAATTACATCTGCGACCTCTTTGGGGTGGGACACATAAACGCAATGACTCGCGCCTGCGACTTCGATCGTGTCGCTGTTGGCTCGCGCCGCATAAAACCGTTCGAGGTCCGGGTTGATCGTTCTATCCGCCCCAGCGACTACCATCCAACTCGGTTTTTCTCTCCATGCGGGCGTGGTGATGACTGCCTTGAAATTCACGGCGTTGTTGAATACCTGGGAGTGGGACATAAAGTCGGCCTGCTCAACAGGCAGATCGGCTGCAAAGAAAAAATGAAACTGCGTGGGGTCGAGATAAGTGAACCCATCTGTCGTCGTCTTTTCTGCGTCAGATTTGCTGAGAGCACTTGGGAAGAGCTTTCCATCCGCAGATTCACTTTCTCCCGCATCAGGCATGTGAGCTGCGACATACACCAATCCGACAACGGATGGATCGGTGCCCGCTTCGGTGACAACGGATCCCCCGTAGCTGTGTGCGACAAGGATGGTCGGTCCGTTTTGCAGTGCGAGGATACGCTTCACTGCGGTGACATCATCCTGAAACGACGTCTCCGGCTCTTGGACGATGCTGACGTTGAAGCCACGCTTGACAAGGTTGTCGTAAACGCCCCTCCAGCCCGAACCGTCCGCCCAGGCACCGTGGACGAGAACGATATTCTTCACTTCGGATTGCTGTGCTTGTAAGTTTAGGGGACTCGACAGGGCGGCAGCACATAACATTGTGGCGAATACGGCGAATCGATTGAACATAGCTGTCTCCAGTTCCTTTTTGTTGAGTTCTGCGGTGGGTTTCAAAGACCAAGAACCGTCTCTGCTGATGAGGCTGTCATCCAGCGGATGCGTTTGTCCTCACGCAACGTAGGACGCCCGTGGCGCGATTCGCGGCGTTGATTTGTTCTTATGGACGCCTCTGTCTTGAATAGCTCAATGCTCCCGAAGTAGGTCAGATGGGACCGGGAGTTTATGCGATCTGAGTTGGTGGGGCTTGAAGTTCTCCACTGGCGGGTCCGGAAATCGGACTCAGCGACGGTGATCTCCTCATGGATCGTCGCTCTGAATCGCCAGGGGTAAAGTATGCCACCTACGAGATGAAGGTCGAGAACTGGAACATGGGAACCCCGATTGACCGCCCGGCAACGGAGCCGGGCTAGCCACGGAGACTGGAGATGGTGAATCGACGGGGCGGAGCCTGCGTAGTAGTCCGAACACGGGAAAGCCGTGTGCATGGCGAAGGCAGGCAAGGAACTGACAGAGTTGCGAAGACGGAGGAACCATCCATGGACTTGGGTGATCAGGCTGATGAGGCTTGGCTCCTCAGCGTGCAATGCAAGCTCTATCAATGGAGCAGGACACATCCTGAAGACAGCTACCGCGACTTGTGGAACTGGATTACAGACCTCCGCAATCTGCGGTGCGCCTGGCGGAAAATCGCTCTAAACAAAGGGCGTCGTACTGCCGGGGTCGACGGGATGACAATAGCGGGAATCAAAGTGGCGATGGGTATGGAGTTGTTCCTCGAACAACTCCATGGCGACCTGAAGAGTGGCCGGTACAAGCCGAGCCCCTCACGGCGGAAGCTGATCCCCAAGCCACGTCAACCGGGGAAGTTCCGACCCCTCGGGATCCCGACCGTGCGTGATCGCGTAGTTCAATGCGCGGTCAAGAATATCCTGGAGCCGATCTTCGAGGCTGGCTTCTGGCATGTGTCGTACGGGTTCAGGCCCGGCCGAGGCTGCCACGGCGCCTTGGAGCATATCCGGATGTGCATGCGACCGCGAGCGACGGCAGAGGATGGCCGGCGTCAGAGGACGCCCTACCAGTGGGTCATCGAAGGAGATATCAAGGGCTGCTTCGACAACATCGATCACCATCAGTTGATGAAGCGGGTTCGCGCTCGCGTCATCGATGGCAAGGTCACGAGGTTGATCGCAAAGTTCCTGAAGGCTGGAGTTCTAGCGGACGGCTTCCTGCTTCCGACAGACAAAGGCACTCCGCAAGGTGGTGTGATCTCACCGCTGCTTGCGAACATCGCCCTCGGCATCATCGAGGAACGATACGAGCGGTGGACGCACCATCGTCGAAAACTCCAGGCCCGCCGCAAGAGTGATTCTACGACAGCGGCGTTGTGGGCACGCATGACGGACCGTAAAGCTGGACGGGCAGTGTTCTTCCCGATTCGATATGCAGATGACTTCGTGGTTCTTGTATCTGGTACTCGCGAGCAAGCTGAGCAGGAAAAGGCAGACCTTGCGAATTACCTGCGGGAGTCGATGAAGTTGGAGCTATCCATCGATAAGACGCGGGTCTCTGATCTGACCGAGGGCTTCCAGTTCCTCAGTCAACGGGTGCGCTATAAATGGCATCCGCGATTCGGTTATATGCCGAGGATCGAGATACCGACCAGCAAACGAGCGGACCTTCGGTACATGGTGAAGCAGATGACCAAGGGCGCTAATACGCTCTGGTCGCTGTCTGAGCTTCTCCAGAAACTTAATCCTGTTCTGCGGGGATGGGGAAACTACTATCGCTTCTGCACCGGCGCAAGCCGTCAGTTCGCCGCACTCGACTTCTATGTCGGGGACTGCATCTGGCGTTGGCTGATGAAGAAGCATAAGAAGCTCCATCACAAGAGGACACGGCTAGTGCGACTGCCGAGTCTACTTCGTCCTACTCGCAAGCTATGGCGTGAAGGCAATGTCGAGCAGTTCCTTCTCTCCATGCTGCGCGTGGAACGCTTCCGCAGAGGCTGGATGCGCACTCCTGCATACATCAGTGTTCCCGGAGAGCCGGATGCATAACGAAAGGTGCACGTCCGGTTCGGAGGGCGGGCATCAGAACCCGGCGGCAGCAATGCCGCACGGCGCTGATGCTCGACCCTACAAGGCTACTTCACCACCGGCGACGGCAAGCGCTGTGATCCGTTCACGATCACTGACGCGCATAGTCGCTTTTTGATTCGTTGCCAGATCGTCTCGCGTATGGACCTCAGCCAGGTTCGAGCGATCTGCGAAGCAGCCATGCGAGAGTACGGGGTCCCAGCACGGATCAGGACCGACAACGGCGCACCGTTTGCGGGCACGGGGCTTCTGGGGCTGTCGAAGCTCTCGCTCGGCTGGATGAAGCTCGGGATCGTGCATGAACGCATTCAAGCAGGCCGACCGCAACAAAACGGCCGCCATGAGCGGATGCATCGCACGCTGAAGGAGGACACGACGAAACCGCCTGCGGCATCCCTTCGCGCACAGCAGAGCCGCTTCGATAACTTTCGCTACGTGTTCAATAACGAGCGCCCGCATGAGGGCCTGCACAACCAAGTTCCCGCAAGTCTCTACATCCCTAGCTCGATCCGACTGCCGCGCAAGTTTCCAGAGTTTACGTACCCGAAGGCTCTCCTGCTGCGACGGGTGAACAATAGCGGCGACATCAGCTGGCACAAGAACAGAGTTTTCATCAGCGAAGTATTCCGCTTCGAAGAGTTAGGATTTGAGTTAATCACACCAGGGCTTTACAGAGTCTTCTTTCGAGACATGGAGATTGGAGAGCTCAATGTGGAAGAGCTTCGTTTTAGAGCTGCGCGAAGAGTGGTCTGAGCCTGCCGCCCAATACGAATCATTCGGCCACCCCTGACACCTTAAGTCGTCCTTTGATCGGTTTCTCGGCTGAGCGTGGATATCGACTTTCTCAACACACACGCCTGTTGGCGACAATTGAAAAGTTGGCGCCTGTACGAGAGGGGCTATTTCTCGTCTAGTTCCCGGCCCGTGAAACCATGGAGCCTAGCCGACTTTCATGAGGACCAGAATTCAGGCATGTTTGCTTGCGTGGGGCCAGCTTTCCTGATTCTTGGATAGCCTCAACTGCAAATGTCTCCGCCGCCCAGACCCGTCTTAACGCTTATGAGATTGGTTCGCGGAGTTACCGTCGGCGTTTACAGGCGTTCCCATCCAGACTCCCTTCGGAGCTACCCGACGCCGTCGATCACCTCGATCGCGGCCTATTTGGCGAGGCCGTCGCGGAAATCAATTGAGCGGATCACCCGGCCGTCCACATTGCGAATGGCCGATTTTCTAGATCGCGTAGACGGAATTTGATCAAATTAAGCGATCATCTCCGCCGGCGTGAAGAACCGGCCCCTAACGTATAGGCGGCTTGAGCACAGGCTCCAGGTAGCGCGCCAGCATTTGATTTAAGGCGTCGATCATTCGCGACCGGTCAGATGCCTTGCGACCTGCCAGAGCCGGCAGGAAACCTATCAAGGCGGTCAGGACAATTTCTGCACTCCAGAGAGCGTCCCGCTTATCGAGTTTGGGATTTCTTGTACTTAGCACCTTGGAGACGATGTCGATGAAGGTTTGAACGAGGAGGCGTTTTTGTTCGACGGTGTCCTTCGAAAGAGGAGCCTCTGCGTATAGAGTACGAAATGCAGGATGCTTCCGATGAAACTCGATCACGACTCCGGTGACCTGCCGGATGGCCTCTTCCAAAGACGCTGACGCAAGTTTCTGAGTGTCCGCAGCTCGTTCCTCTTTCGCCAGATCCATTGCGTAACGGGCCACGAGCGCATCGGCGATAGCTTCCTTGTCTGGAAAGAACTGATACAGCGTTGCCGGGGAAACCTTCGCTTCGGCAGCAATGGCGTTCGTGGTTGCCGCGTGGTAGCCAAGCTCTCCGAAAACGCTGCCGGCGGCGTCGAGCAGGCTTGCCACACGGCGTTCTCCCCGAACGTTTCGCTTCCGATCTGGGACAAAAACTGACATGCCTTGATGTTCTCACATTTTCCAAGTAAGTACTTGCATCCTTTCTTGAATATAAGTATCTACTTGTATATGGGCGGTATCGACGCTTCACTGGAGGCCGGCAATGAGCAAGTCGGATGCAAAGCAGCAAGGAACCATTGTCCTTACGGGCGTTTCGTCAGAAATCGGCTACGCCACAGCGAGCATCCTGGTCGAATCGGCATACTACGGGTTGTCTTAGCAGAACGGAACTCAGCACTCGTTCGGTCCGCTCCTCACTATAGAAAACTACGGAGAAAAACAAAGTGTCAGTCTGGAGAGTTGTGATGTTGTTCGTGGTGGTAACGGTAGCCGTCACTATGGGTCGCGCTCAACCGGCACGATCGAAAGCTACGAATGAGGCTCTGACCTTCAACTCAGACGGAGCACTGCGCTCCAAGGACACACATTGGCCGGAGGGCTTTCATCCGGAGCAGGCAGACCTGTTTGTTCACAACGAAATTGTTATCCACGCATCTTGCGACAAGGTCTTCGCCGATATCGCTGATGCTCAGGCTTGGCCTACGTGGTATCCGAACTCCCACAATGTCAAGCTGCTGAACAGCCCCGATGGAAAGCTGCATGAGGGAACGCAGTTTTCGTGGGACACCAACGGTCACCACGTTGAGAGCCGCGTGCATGAGTTCGTGCCAAACAGCCGCATTGGGTGGTTTGGCGACGCTCCAAGGACGAATGGCTATCACACATACCTTCTGTCGAAAACAACCGACGGTTGCCATGTTGTGACGGAAGAAGTTGTGAAAGGGCCCGGGGCAGTCGAACTACGCAAGAAGGAACCGGAGGCGATGCATAACGCACATGATCTCTGGCTGAGCAACCTCAAGCAACGCTCTGCGACAGATCGTAGCCCGGTTTTGTAAATCCGCACCAGTAGAACGCAGGATCACAATGGAGAACTTCAAATGCATTTCTTCGCACGTCGAATTCCGTTCAGCCATCTTCTGCTTGTCTGCACCTGTGCGGCGACTCTGGCAATCCCGCTTGCAGGATGTAAGTCCGCAGCAGACAAGAAACCGTCTTCACCGGCGGCAGTACAAGTAGCTGCGGTCATGCCCAAGCCCATCCGTCTGTCTGATGAATTCAACGGCCGCGTCGCATCCATCAATTCCGTAGATGTGCGGGCCAGGGTGACAGGCTATGTCGATAAGGTCGCGTATCGGGAGGGAGACAGCGTAAAGCGCGGTGATCTGCTGTTCGTCATTGATCCGCGACCTTTCCGTGATGCTCTCGACAGTGCAAAGGCGAGCCTGGAACGAGAGCAAGCAGCGGCGGCATTCGCGGACATTCAGGAGAAAAGGGCGCAAAAGCTGAATGCTTCCGAAGCGATTTCGCAAGAGGAATATCAAAATCGTGACTCCGATCTGTCGCAGAGCACTGCTCGCGTGCATGAGGCAGAATCTGCGGTTGCAACGGCGGAACTCAATCTATCTTTTACGGAAGTCCGATCTCCTATTGATGGACGGACCAGCCGGGCGCTGCTCACGCGCGGAAATCTTGCGCAAGCCGATCAGACAGTGCTAACCACCGTTGTGTCACAAGACCCCATCTATGTGTACTTCGATTGCGATGAGCAGAGTTATTTACGTTTCCAGGAGAGAGTACATCGCGGAAGCGGAGTGAGCTCGGCGAACCCCGTGCGTGTCGCGTTGGCCAATGAGACCGGCTTTCCTCATGTCGGCAGGATCGATTTTCTCGACAACGAGCTCAATCCATCGACCGGAACCATTCGTGCCCGCGTTGTCCTTCCCAATCCCGACCATCTCTTCGCCCCAGGTCTTTATGCGCGCGTTCAGCTCGAAAGCACACGTACCGTGCAGGCACTCATGGTGGATGACAAGGCGATTCTTACGGATCAGGACCAGAAGTATGTCTACGTAGTTGGCCCCGGTAACGTGGCGGAACGCAAAGATGTCGCAACTGGAGCCATAGCAGACGGCCTGCGTGTGATTCAATCTGGCCTCACTCCAGGAGAGAAAGTGATCGTCAGCGGATTGCAAAGGATTTACGTCGCTGGTACGCCTGTCACTCCGGCACAAGTCACGATGGGGTCTGTGACTGGCGGTAGTGCGACCGCTTCCACTCAGGCAGTGCAGAAGTAAGGAAGAGGCAGATCATGGATTTCTCAAAATTCTTTATTGACCGTCCGATCTTCGCAATCGTCCTATCCATCATCATCTTTTCTCTCGGATTGATTGCGATTCCTATGCTTCCTTCCGGGGAATACCCCGAGGTTGTCCCTCCCAGTGTCGTCGTCCGTGCTACCTATCCGGGAGCCAATCCGAAGGAGATCGCCGAGTCGGTGGCAGAACCGCTTGAAGAGGCGATCAACGGTGTGGAAGGCATTATGTACATGAAGTCTGTCGCGGGATCCGATGGCAGCCTTCAGGTCGTGGTCACCTTTCGGCCCGGGGTCGATCCCGATACTGCAGCCGTACGCGTACAAAACAGGGTCAGCCAGGCACTCTCGCGGTTGCCCGATGAGGTGCGCCAATACGGTGTGACGACACAGAAACAATCTCCCACGCCGCTTATGTATGTGAGCCTGTATTCTCCGGACAATCGTTACGACTCACTGTACCTGCGCAACTACGCGGTTTTGCATATCAAGGACGAGCTGTCGCGCCTGCCCGGTATCGGTGATGTCCAGATGATAGGTTCAGGCGACTATGCAATGCGTCTCTGGCTCGACCCGAATCAACTCGCCTCGCGCGGCCTCACCGCCTCCGACGTTGTCAACGCTGTGCGTGAACAGAACGTGCAAGTGTCAGCAGGCCAACTCGGCGCCGAACCCTCGCCGAACACAACCGACTTTCTGATCTCACTCAACGTGCGAGGCCGCCTCCGCAGCGCGCAGGAGTTTGGGGACATCGTGCTCAAGGATGGCGGGGACGGCCAGATCGTGCATCTCCGCGATGTGGCGCGGGTGGAACTAGGCTCCGGCGACTACACCATGGATATGTATTCCGACAGCAAAAAAGCTGAGGCGATAGGGATATTCCTTACCCCCGGCGCCAATGCTTTGGGTGTTGCCGATGCGGTGTATAAGAGGTTGCACGAGTTGTCTGCGGACTTCCCTACCGGTATGGCCTACAAGCCAATCTGGGACCCAACCGTGTTTGTGCGTGAATCGATTCGCTCGGTTGAGCATACGTTAGTCGAGGCCGTAGTGCTGGTCGTGCTGGTCGTGATTCTGTTCCTGCAGACTTGGCGCGCCTCCATCATTCCGCTCATTGCGGTGCCGGTTTCTGTGGTCGGCACATTTGCGTGGCTATATCTGTTGAGCTACTCGATCAACACACTGACGCTGTTCGGCCTGGTGCTGGCGATCGGCATCGTCGTCGATGACGCCATTGTTGTAGTCGAAAATGTCGAGCGCAATATTCAGGATGGTTTGAGTCCGCGTGACGCTGCCCACAGGGCGATGAGAGAAGTATCCGGCCCCATCATTGCGATCGCGCTCGTGCTCTGCGCGGTATTCGTACCTATGGCGTTTCTCTCCGGCGTGACCGGCCAGTTTTACAGACAATTCGCGGTAACCATCGCGATCTCGACTGTGATATCTGCGGTCAATTCGTTGACATTATCGCCGGCGCTCGCAGCAAAGCTGCTCAGAGGGCACGATGGGCACAAAGATGTGCTGGCGCGTGGCATCGAGCGCACGTTCGGCTGGCTGTTTCATCCGTTTAATCGCTTCTTTGAGCGTAGTTCAGAGACCTATCACGGCACGGTGGGGCGCACACTCCGACACCGAGGAGTCGTGTTCGCCGTATATGCGGTTCTGCTGGCCGCGACCGCACTGTTGTTCAACAAAGTTCCGGGAGGATTCATTCCGACCCAGGACAAACTTTATCTTTTCTCCGGGGCCAAGCTGCCTGAAGGTGCTTCGCATGCCCGCACAGACGCGGTTACGCGCAGGATGATCGAGGTAGCGCACAGTGTGGATGGTGTCGATATGGTGGCTGCGAACTCAGGCTTTAGTGCCCTGCAGCAAGTCAATACGCCGAATCTTACAGTGGCCTATATCATCCTCAAACCGTTCGATCAGCGGCGCCGCAGCGCAGCGCAAATCAATGCAGAGCTCAACGCCAAGTTTGCGAACATAAAGGATGGCTTTACCTATGCGTTGATGCCGCCGCCCATTCAGGGTCTCGGCAACGGCTCAGGATATTCGCTTTATCTGGAGGATCGAGCTGGGCTCGGGTATGGTGCTTTGCAGAACGCGTTGAGTACCTTCCAAAGCGCTGTCGCGCAAACACCTGGGATGAGCTATCCCGTCAGCTCCTACCAGGCCAATATCCCGCAACTCGAGATCAAGGTGGATCGAGTGAAGGCCAAGGCACAGGGGATTGCGTTAACCGATCTGTTCGACACCCTGCAGACCTATCTTGGCTCGGTGTATATCAACGACTTCAATGTATTCGGGCGTGTCTACCGGGTGATGGCGCAGGCGGATACCACCTATCGCCAGCGAGTGGAGGACATCGGCAATCTGCGCGTGCGCAATTCGCGAGGCGAGATGGTTCCCATTGGTTCGGTCGTGACGGTAGTGCCGACCTATGGGCCTGATCCCGTCATGCGTTATAACGGCTACCCCGCTGCCGACCTTATCGGCGATTCCGATCCCCACATCCTCTCATCTGGACAGGTCGTTACCAAACTGACGGAGATTGCCGACAAGGTGCTGCCCCGTGGCATCGTACTCGAGTGGACAGATCTGAGCTATCAGCAGGTGACCCAGAGCCACGCGGCCGCTGTCGTATTTCCACTCTCTGTGATGCTAGCCTTCCTCGTGCTCGCCGCTCTTTATGAGAGCTGGACGCTGCCGCTTGCAGTCATTTTGATTGTGCCCGTGTGCATGTGTGCAGCACTTCTTGGCGTGTGGCTCGAAGGTGGCGACAACAATGTGTTCGTGCAAGTGGGCTTAGTTGTTTTGATGGGCCTCGCTTGTAAGAACGCAATCCTCATCGTGGAGTTCGCCCGGGAGCTGGAGCTCCAGGGCAAAAGCATCGTCGAAGCGGCACTCGAAGCCTGCCGCATGCGTCTGCGGCCCATTGTGATGACCTCGATCGCCTTTATCGGTGGTTCTATCCCATTGCTCCTGGGGCACGGAGCCGGCAGCGAAGTTCGCGCCGCGACCGGCATCACTGTCTTCTCTGGAATGCTCGGTGTGACACTGTTTGGTCTCTTTCTGACTCCAGTGTCCTATGTAGCCCTGCGTACATGGACGAAGAAAGAGTTTCGCGAAGAATGGGCAGAGGGTCGCGAGGAAATGGAGGAGAGCAATGCTTAATCGCAAATCAATTCTAGCGACAGTGCTCTTGCTTGGGCTTACAGCATGTTCCGTTGGTCCCCGTTACAAACAGCCAACGCTCGCACTTCCGCAACAGTTCACCGCCCCAGATACGGCAAGCATTGGTGTCAGCCCCCATGCGGACGCGAGCGATCCAGAGTTCTGGCATAGTTTCAATGACCCAGAACTCAGCTCGCTTGTGCAGCGTGCGCTTACCGCAAATAACGATCTGCGCGCCGCGCTGGCCCATTACGACAGCGCCAATGCCTTATTGCGTGAAGCAAAATTCGACCGCTATCCCACGGTAACGATGAGCACGAACGTCGGAAGACAGAAGTTCAGCTCTTTTCAGGCGTTTGGCTATCCGCGGAATAATCGCTTTTTCAACCCAGAGATCAATGCAAGTTGGGAGCTCGATTTTTTTGGTCGCGTTCGTCACAACATAGAGGCACAACGCCAGCGGACTCTTGCGGATGCAAGTGATCTTGCTGCGATGCAGGTTACCGTGGTTGGAGACGTGGCAAGCACTTATATAGACCTCCGTGGACGGCAGGAACTTCTTCGGGTAGCGCTGGAGAACGTTGAGAACCAGCAGGAGACAGTACGGCTAGTTAATGCGACTTACTCAGCCGGTAGAGGGACACAGTTCGATACGGCCAGAGCACGCGCTCTTCTTGAGACAACGACCTCGCGCATTCCGGAACTGCTCGCTGCGATCGCACTCGATGAACATCGCCTTGCCGTGCTATGCGGGCTTTCCCCAGATGCTCTCGTCTCTGAGCTTGAAGTGGCGAGGCCACTCCCCGCCCTTCCTGGGAGTATCAATCCCGGAACACCAGCTGATCTTGTACGCCGTCGCCCCGACGTAAGCGCGTCGGAGGAACGCCTGCATGCCGCAACGGAACAGATCGGTATTGCCACGGCGGACCTTTTCCCGCGTGTCAACTTCGCGGGCCTTATTGGGCTGAACGAGTTTCATGGGGATACGCCATTTGACGGAGTCAGCGCTGTGAATCTGGCGGAATTGAACATCGATTGGTCTTTTCTCGACCGAGGAAGAGTTCGCGCTCGAATCGCCGCAAGCCGAGCCGATGGCGATGCACAACTTGTCCAGTATCAGCAATCGGTTCTCCTGGCTCTCGAGGATGTGGAGAACGCTCTTGTGAGTTATGCGAGGTCGCAGGACCGTGACGTTCAACTCCAGCTCGCGGCCAAGGATAGTAAACGTGCAGCCGATCTCGCCAGTGTTCGTTTCAAGAATGGAGCGACCGGCTTACTGGACCTGCTGGACGCACAGAGAGTTGAACTGCAGGCCGAAGATGCTTATGCGGAAAGCCATTCCAACAGCGCCCTTTCTGCCGTTCTACTCTACAAATCGCTTGCTGGCGGTTGGCCGCAAACTCTTCCTCCGGCTGCGAAAGGCGGAAGACCCTGAAAGATACACCCTCTTTTTATCGCAACCTATGAAACAACCTTCCTCTCTGGGGCAAAGAGTCGAATAGTGCACCTGCGATCGGGAACAATTCGAACGATAACTCAATCATCGGAGAACTGTATGAAGAGCTGGCAGTTGAAGAAAAGCGGAAACGAAAACCTTCACCTAATCGAGAGTCCGACGCCCCAGCCGCAGGCTGGCCAGATTCTCGTTCGCACCAAGGCCGTATCACTGAACTATCGCGATAAGCTCGTGATTGAAGACAAATATCCCGTGCCCATGTTATATCCTCTGGTGCTTGGATCGGACCTGGCGGGCGAAGTTGTCGCGGTCGGTTCCGAAGTATCTCGCCTCAAAGCGGGCGACCAAGTGATTTCCCTCTTTAGGCCGAAGTGGCTCCGTGGAGTGCCTTCGCCCGAGGCGATGCGCGAAAACCTCGGGGGCCCACTTCCGGGCGTGCTCGCCGAGTATGTCTTGCTCTCTGACCAAGGCGCGCTCGTCTATCCCGACTATCTGACACCGGCGGAAGCATCGACCCTGCCGGTGGCTGCAATTACTGCTTGGGTAGCGTTGTTCAAGCACGGCAATCTGAAGCCGGGAGAGACGGTTCTGCTTCAGGGAAGCGGCGGTGTCTCCCTGTTCGCTCTGCAATTGGCGGTGGCACATGGGGCTCGCGTGTTGGTGACTTCCAGAAGCCCAGGCAAGATTGCGCGCCTGAAACAATTGGGAGCGGCAGAGGTTATCGATACGAGTACGAACGCAACGTGGGATGAGGTCGTACTCGAGCTCACCCATGGACGCGGTGTCGACCACGTCCTCGAAGTCATCGGAGGGGACGCTGTACCCATGTCCATTCAGGCAGCAGCATGGGGAGGACATATTGCCTTGATCGGCATCATGGATCGTCCTACTACGACATTTTCGATTCTGGCCGCGATGGCCAAAAATTTACGACTTCAGGGCGTTAGCGTCGGCTCGCGAGACGACATGGAAGAGTTGCTGGCATTTGTTGAAAACCATCGAATCTCACCGATCATCGATGCCAGATACAGTTTCAACGCACTACCCGATGCCGTCGATCACCTCGATCGCGGTCCATTTGGCAAGGTCGTCGTAGAAATCAACGACGTGACAGGCACGGGCAGATCTCACAAACTTGCCTAGGGCCTCTCAAACTTGCGCTTCGGTTTATCCAGCATTGGCCGCGCGAAAAGTAGGCCATGGAAATGACAGAGTGTGGAAAGCATGGAAAGCCATGAAACCGGCTTCCCACTCTTCCCACACTCTTTGGAAATCCCTTCGGGATTCCCACATTCCCGCGGCCTCGACGACTGGATATATGTTTTCTCGTGTCCCCTCAACTCGAACCGTCGCTACCGCAAGGGGCTTGTAAAGAATGTCTCAGGTCCACAACGTAATGCATGTCCCGGTACACTCACTCCTTAGCAGGCTTGGTTTCCTTGGCTTTGCGCGCAGCGCATGAATGCTTTTGGGAGGGCGTTGCGGGAAGGAACGGCCCGCAGAGGAGGGTGTCGGAAGACGGCAGCCCGATCGCCGGCTGGAGCAGGGAGGAAACGTCCTCTCTTAAATCTGCGCTTTGTGTGGCATCATGGGTGGTATCATGCCTTTGTGAGAATTGTGCTCGATACGGCATCGTTCGTGACGGCTGTTCGGTCGAGCGATGGGGCTGCGGGAGAAGTGTTGCGGATGATATTTCGTGAAGAGCTCGTGCCTCTGATGGACCTCAAGCTGGGCTTGGAATATCGGGATGTCGCACTTCGTTCGGAACACGTTAGAGCGTCGGCGTTGAGCAAGCGAGAGATTTTGGAGTTGATCGAAGCAATGGAAGCCTTCGCGGAGCCGGTAAAAGTCGTGATGAAGCCCCGGCCCTTGTCCCCCGATCCGAGCGACGACATGGTTTTGGATGTTGCGATCAACGGACGGGCAGAGGCGCTGGTTACGAACAACACGAAGCATTTTGCAGGGGCAGGGAAGAGGTTTGGAATTCCGGTGCTTTCCCCGGCAGAATTGTTAGAGAAGATGAGGGAGGGGAACTGAGATGGCGACTGAAGCGCGTAAGACCGCAATTCCGAAGTTTCCGCTGCGGCTGATGCCGTCGGTGCGGCGAACCGCAGAGGTGTTTTCAGAAAAAGAGGGCGTCTCGTTGAACCAGTTCATCAATGTCGCGGTCGCTGAGAAGCTGGCGCACCTGGAACACGAGGAATGGATGCGAAACCGCAAAAAGCCGACGAAGGAACTTGCTGCTAGAGCATTGATCCTGCTCGATAAAGCTGGCAGCAATCCCGTGGAATCGGGAGACGAATTGCCTAAGGGCTACCGGGCTAAGCGCCGCTGAATGCCTCTCAAGCATCCGCAATTTGCTGATTCTAGTTGCACCGCATGTTGACACACGAGAGATATGGAAGTCATCGATAATGTAAATCGCTTCCTCGGGGACGACCTAAAGCGGTCGATTACTCCAAACGCCAGAGTCGCCATTGCTGCATCGAGCTTCTCGATCTATGCCTTTGAGGCACTCAAGCGAGAACTTGAATCCATAGAGTCTCTACAGTTCATCTTCACGACCCCCACCTTCGTTCCGAGTGAAGTCACGGACAAGGCACGCCGAGAAGTGCGAGAGTTTCATATTCCTCTGCCTTCAAGAGAAAAGGGATTCTTCGGAACCGACTTCGAGCTTCGCCTAAAGAACAAGCTCACCCAGCGTGCAATCGCTAAAGAGTGTGCGGACTGGATTCGACGGAGGGCTCAATTCCGTTCCAATCGGAGCGGCGCCCCCATGCAGCAATTCGTGTGTGTGAAGTCTACGGAAGAAGCTGTGTATATGCCCTTGCACGGATTCACCGCCGTTGATCTCGGGTATCAACAAGGGAATGCGGTCTCCAACTTCATCAGCCGCATCGATGAGCCCACGGCAACCCGGAGCTTCATTGAACTCTTCGATCAGATTTGGAAGGACGTAGACAAGGTGGCTGATGTCACCGACCTAATCTGTGACCACATCGCCTCGGTCTACCAGGAGAACTCGCCACAGCGTATTTACTTCTTGATGCTTTATAGCATCTTTAGTGAATTTCTGGAGGACATCAGCGCAGACGTCCTGCCAAACGAGCGTACCGGCTACCAGAACAGCGTCATCTGGCAAAAGCTCTATCACTTCCAGAAGGACGCCGCGACCGGAATCATTAATAAACTGGAAACCTTCAACGGTTGCATCCTAGCTGACAGCGTGGGTCTAGGCAAGACGTTTACGGCCTTGGCCGTCATTAAATACTACGAGCTTCGCAACAAATCGGTGCTGGTCCTGTGTCCTAAGAAGCTTGCCGACAACTGGCTAACGTACAAGGGCAATCTGAAGAACAACCCGCTACTGAAGGATCGTCTTTGCTTTGACGTTCTGTGCCATACCGATCTCCTCCGGGATCGCGGAGAGTCGCTAGGGCTCAAATTGAATCGCGTGAACTGGAGCAACTACGATCTGGTCGTCATCGACGAGTCGCACAACTTCCGCAACGACGACGCATTCAAAGATCGTGAAACCCGCTACCAGTACCTGATGAATAAGGTCATCAAGCAGGGCGTTCGCACGAAGGTGCTCATGCTGTCGGCCACGCCGGTCAACAACCGATTTAATGATCTGAAGAACCAGCTTGCTCTCGCCTATGAGGGTGAGCCAGAAACCCTCAGCTCAAAGCTGAAGGCGACCAGAAACGTTGACCAGATCTTCCGTCGTGCACAAGCTGCGTTCAATGCCTGGTCGAAATTGCCAGCGGACGAGCGCACGCCACAGGCGATTCTCGCCACTTTAGACTTCGATTTCTTCGAGCTCTTGGACTCGGTGACAATCGCTCGTTCTCGTCGCCATATCACGACGTTCTATGACACGACTGAAATTGGAGAGTTCCCAACCCGCCGCAAGCCGTTATCCTTCCACTCGCCACTCACTCATCGGCAGGATGTGATCGGCTTCAACGAGATTTTCCTAAATCTGACGACCTTGAAGCTGGGCGTCTACACGCCTGTGAGCTACATCCTGCCGAGTCGTCTGTCTCTTTACGAAGACCTATACGATACCGAGGTGAGCAGTGGCGGTGGAAAGCTGAAACAGATCGACCGTGAGAAGAGCTTGTGATCCCTGATGACCGTGAATCTCCTCAAGCGCTTGGAAAGTTCGGTTGCGTCGTTCCGCATCACGCTTAAGAAGCTCCAGCAGATTCACCTTTCGACACTAGGCCGCATCGAAAACTTCCGCAAGACGGGACAGGACGGCACCTTCGCGGACATTTCCGCAACATTCGAGGACGCCAGTCCCGACGAGGATCTCGAATTTTTCGATCCCGAAGAGGTGCCGCCCGATCAGCAGACCGGAGGTAAGGTGAATATCCAGCTCGGAGACATGGACCTCGCCTCTTGGGAGCACGACTTGAAGGCCGATCTCGGTTTGATCGAGACGCTCCTCAGTGAGATGGAAAAGGTCTCCCCAGCCGACGACGCCAAGTTGCAACACTTGAAAGAGCACATTCAGGCCAAGATCGAAGCTCCGATCAATCCGGGTAATCGCAAGGTGCTCGTCTTCACAGCTTTCGCGGACACCGCCGATTACCTGTACGAACATCTTTCGCCGCTGCTTCGAGAACGGTACGGGAAGCGAGTTCGCTTCTTCATCTACAACTCCAAGGAACTGCACGAGCTTGAGAGCTTCAGCGCCGACGCCGGCATCAACGTGATGGTCATCAACGCCCAGGCATTCAATGCTCGCGGCAAAGATGCACGGCGAATCTATGAGGAGCTGGACGACTTCCAAACACGCAGACCAATCGACGTGATCGCTCGGAATCGTCCAATCTTGATTTTGGACGAGCCCCAGAAGATGGAGGGAGCGAAGACGGTTGAATCGCTGAAGGAGTTCAAGCCTCTCTTCATCCTTCGCTACTCCGCCACGCACAAACAGGAACACAATAGGGTCTACCGGCTCGATGCTCTCGATGCCTACAACCGGAAACTGGTCAAGAAGATTGCAGTACGCGGCATCTCGCTCAAGGGGCAAGCCGGAACGAGCGCCTACCTGTATCTGCAAGGGATCGACGTTTTCAGAGACAAGCCACCAGTGGCCCGAGTCGAGCTGGAAATGCGTCGCGCCAGCGGCATCAAAGCCGATACACGCAACCTGGCCAAAGGCGATAATCTCCACGCGAAGTCTGGCGAACTGGACCAGTACAAAGGCTTCGTGGTCTCAGACATCAACGCACTCGACAACACTCTCAGCTTTACGAATGGAGTGGTGCTGTCCGCTGGCGATGCTGTGGGCGACGTGAACGAAACCGTGCTTCGCCGACTTCAAATTCGTGAAGCAGTTGCCGCCCACTTCGAGAAAGAACAGCAACTCTTTGCGAAGGGTATCAAGGTCCTTTCGCTCTTCTTCATCGACGAAGTTGCGAAGTATCGCGTCTATCAGGGAGATGAAGCGAAGCAGGGTGAGTACGCCCAGCTCTTCGAGGAGGAGTACAACGCCCGCCTGAACGAGATTCTCAGCCTAGAAGATAGCAAGTACAACCAATATCTCCGCGGCATCCCGACAGACCGAACACACGAGGGCTACTTCTCCGTGGACAAGCGGAGCAAGCGCTTGGTTGACCCTGAAACCGCGGCTCGCTCAACCGAGTCCGATGACGTAGACGCCTACGATCTCATCCTCAAGAACAAAGCACGGCTGCTTTCACTTGATGAGCCTGTGCGGTTCTTGTTTTCCCACTCGGCACTGCGCGAGGGTTGGGATAACCCCAATGTGTTCGTCATAGGGATGCTGAAGAAAAGTGATAACACGACGACCCGCAGGCAGGAAGTCGGACGCGGTTTGCGGCTCTCAGTCAACCAGAACGGCGATCGAATGGACGATCCAGCTACCGTTCACGAGTTGAATGTCCTCACCGTTGTCGCAAGTGAAGGCTACAAGGAATTCGTCGCCGGTCTCCAGAAGGACATCGCCGCCGTGCTCTCAGCCCGCCCGCAGAAGGCCGACGAAGCATTCTTCACCGGGAAGGTGCTCAAGACGGCGACGGGAGACGTTCCAGTCACGCCGCAAATCGCAACAATGGTCACGGCCTACCTCCTTGGCAATGATTACGTGGACGATGCTTACAGGATCACCCTCTACGACATTGGCGGGGACGCCCGTGTGAATGGAATCAGATTCGATGAGCACAGGACGGAACCGTGGAAACTGGGCTGGATCGACGTAGACATCAAGCTGGGAACGATCGGAGGAAGGAAACGATGAGTGAAGTGGATATGCAAGCGGAGCTGGAGCGCCTGCGGGCTGAGAATGCCCAGCTCAAGAGCAAAGACAAGGGCGGCCTCACGTTGAAGGTGAGCGAGAAAGGCGGGCTCTCCCTGTACGGCATGGGCCGCTTTCCGGTCACGCTCTACAAGGAACAATGGCTCCGCATACTGGCGAGTGCACCGGAGATCGAGGCGTTCATCCGCGAAAACGACTCCAAGCTGAAGGCGAAGGAGTAGGGCCTTGAAGAAAGGGGTCCAGACCGCAATTTGCTGTCCCTGCGGGAACGAGAAGATCCTCGCCCTGGGCCTCTGCGCGACCTGCTACACGCTGAAACGGCAGGATGCCGAGTATTTCGGCGGCCTGCGAGAACAAGTCCTAGAGCGCGATGGACACGCCTGTAGGGTGTGCGGCGATCCCGATCCAGGAGTGCATCATCGGGAGCCGGGCAAATCTGTGCTGCATCTGATGATCGCTCTCTGTGCCGGATGTCACGCGAAGGTCCACCGGACGAAGGTTGTCCTTACGGAGTTTCCGCCGCTTCTGCTGATATTGTGGCGGGAACAGCACCCCCAAGGCCACGAACAGACGTATCTTGATTTCAACGTTCTTAGTCCACCGGCTCAACGTGTGCCACTGAACTTTGAGCCCGCTCAGAAAGATTGAGCTACCGACCGATATGCCGCAACCCTTCCGAGCCACAGAGATGCACTACGCGCCTTGGATCAGGACGAGGCAGGATGCACTCGAAGTCGTGGTGATGGGAACGTGGGCTCAGGCGTAAACTGAGGGTATGGGATTAAAGTTGCGAGTCATGGATTTACCGCATTGGCCTCCACCGCCTGCACTGAGCGGTCCGGAGCGCGGCGCAACGGTTCCGACCGGAACTGAAGAAGTTACCGTGAAGGATGTCACGCGCGTTGTGGACAGCCGCGTCGATTTCACTGGCATGTTCGGAAATTACAAAGTGACCTATTCGATGAAAACGCCTGATGAGAAAACCGCCAAGAAGCTGGCGAAAATTCTTGAAGACAAGGCTGGTCAGACGCTTGCTTCGGTCGGACCGATCGAACTCCCCGCCGATGAGGAAGCCGCCGAATAGCCTTCGACCGAAATGGTCAGTTGCTTCGTTTCGTAGAAGCTAAGATCCCGCATCCGGGGATCGTCTGCGCCCATGCACGTCGATACCGGCGATGGATCGTGAACGTCTCCCTCGGTATCCCGGTACACCCAGTGGAAATCAAGCTCGCTCTGGGGTGAGTGCGCAACAAGGTGAACGCACGGCACAATATCAACGGGACATCCGTCGCGCTTCAGAACGGCGAAGCCTTTGCCTTCTAGCCATACGATCCATTCGTTCACTGTGACTTGGCCGAGAATTGCTCCTGGAAGTTCACGCTTGAGATCGTTTGTTGAGATGCCTGCGAGTTGGGCGAACACAGGCACAGAACATCCGCGTTCCGTCTCCTGGATAAGAATCTGGCGCTTCGGCAGATTCCAAGGGTTCTTCATCGCTGCCTTAAGCATAACCGGTGTACGTCAAGCTACTTGCCGGGTCCGCGCTTCCTCGGCCCTGGCTTCTTGGGAGATGGTTTCTTGGATGATTTCCTACCGCCCAAAACAGGGTTCGACATTTTGACCTTTATGCCTTTGAACTTTTTCTTGCCGACCGCTTTCTTCGTAGGCTTTGATGCGGCTCTGCGCGGTGCAGCCTTCGCGCCGGAACCTGGCTTATAGCTGGCCAGGACACGGGCAACGACCTTCATTTCCTGATCGCATTTTGGACACGGGTATGGACCGTCAAGCGGAGCGATTCTGTTGATGAAGAGAACTGATACCGGGAACACCTGATTTTCCCACTCACAACCTTTTGTGACACATTTGACCTTCGTGACCATCTGGCCTCCTGAAACTCTGCGCCTTGCCCCAAATACGACGAAAGCCCTCCACTAGGGAGAGCTTTCGTGCCGTAGGCGTTAAAGGTATTGGTGGACTCTGTGGGGATCGAACCCACGACGCGCGGTTTTCTTTGGCCTACGGTCTTGATGCAGACCGCCGCTCTACCACTGAGCTAATAGCCCAATTTACCAACACGGTTTTCTCATATAGTTTACCATATTGTCAATAGAAGATTTAGCGAAGGAGCGGGTATGAAGGGATACATCGTCGGCTACAAAACGCGGGAATCTGCCGATCACGGAATCGTTGACTACTGGTTCTCCACTTCCCCGAAGGATGCGATGAAAATTCCGTCGCGGGAATGGGCTGAGTCGGAAGTTCGGCTTTTCAATCGGGGCATCACGATCAACGAAAATCTCCAGCGACCTCACCGCCTTGATGATTTCCAGGTCGAGGAATTCGAGGATGGTTTTATCGTGTGGTGCGAGGGACCGTTCGTGGTGCGAGCGCGTGGTGAGGGTGAAGCTCGAAGTACACCAGATTAAGAACTCTTGGTCCCATTTCGCCGCTGATCTCAACTGTTGAAGCTCGATGATTGTCCACGGCTTGATCTGCCTCGAGAGCTGATTCAAAAACGTTGCCCAGCCAGTGCCGTACTTCTTGTCGATCGCCAGCCCGTATTCAAATGTCCGTCCGCCCTCAAGGGCGGGAACATGACATTTCTATCCGGCGCTAATAAGGCCACGTTACAGAAGTTTCGTTATCGGACGTAAGTGGTTTACTATCAATAGTATAGCACTTCATCTATTCCGATCCGATTGTCGGGAAAGTCATGGCAGCCAGCGATCCGCCTCAATGAAGACGGCGAGCGCGAAATCGGCAACAGGCGCTGGGCTCAGGTTCCATATTGGATGTCACTTCAGAATTCGGACAAAACTGCATTCTGGCTGGGTACAGCGTGGGCGTTCCTCCCTAATCAGTCGAAGCGCGCTGTCAACTTGCATCAACGTGGCCCATAGTGAGTGAAGACATAGTTTCGATCCGGCACGGACTCATGGCAGGCAGCCCCGCATTTTGCATTGTTCCCCTGCGGCGGTTTGTCTTGGAGATCTCCAGGTCGCCAGCTATTGAGCTATTGGATGATGCCTCGCAATGAAAATCGCCATAGCCCCACCCGTGGCTGTCTCTGAATCTCTTGCTGTCCTTCAACATGAACTCAATGTCCCGCAAGCCACTCGGCACAAGTGGTCCGCCCGTCTCCGTCACGTCCTTCGTCGGTATACAGTGCACCTTTGCCATCTTGGAGCCGTCAGGGAAAGGCTTGCCATTGCCGGGAATCCCGCACTTGAAGGCGTCTATGACCGTCGGATTTCCAAGAATCGCAGAGATATTTGGTCCATTCTGGCTAACCGCGATCACCGACCAATCTTCGAATCCCTTGAACTCGGAAAACGAAAGACCGCCCGGCACTCCTCTGTCACCATGCGTTTCTTTTGCAGCTCAATCAATGGATAACGGCACCCCTCCGGAAATTCACGCGTCCAAAGACGCGAGGGTTCGGGAATTTGGAATGGCAATATCAAGCCAATGCTTTTTCCGCTACCTAAAACATCGGGAAATATGAGTTGGCAATGATGAGTACCGCAAGAACGCCGGAGAGAATCTACTGGACGAAGGGATAAGTCAATACCAAAGTCTCAAAATGAGTACTGCTCAAACGCAAAAGGCTTACGCGGCCACGTTTCACGCCGCCCGGGCCCTGATCTCTCGCACTCTATCAGAGTTGCAAACCGGGCTGTTCATGCACACCCTCTGCGTCAGTTGAAACGCTGACGTCAAGCCACGCCCTAGCGTCAGACGCCCGCTTGTCGTCGGCAGCCCGGGCATACTGCACAGCGTCGCTGCCGAGCAGCAGGTGAGGAGGAAGCCCCTCTTTGGTGGCGAGATGCAGGATGACCTGAGCGACCTTTGCAGGGTCACTCGTCTCATGTCCCCAATACGTTGCAAGCGTTCTAACCAACGCGCCGACGGACGGCTCATACTCCGGCAAAAGATCAGGGACATCCGCAACTGCGCGATTGCCCCAGTTGGTCCGCATGCCGCCCGGTTCCAGAGCGCATACCTTTACTCCGAAGGATGCAACCTCCAACGCAACGGCTTCGGTGAAGCCGCCTACGGCCCATTTCGCGGCATGATAGGAGGCGCTTCCCGGGGTCGCAAGCCGGCCGCCGACCGATGAGATCTGGAGAATGCATCCACTCTTTTGCTGACGCATGATTGGAATGGCAGCTCGCGTCATGGAAACGACTCCAAAGAAGTTCGTCTCAATCAAGGCGCGGAATCTCTCTGAAGTCAGCTGCTCAAAGGGGGCCGTGTCTCCATATCCGGCATTGTTGACCAAAACATCTAACTGCCCGAAGACATCTACAGCCTTGGCGACTGCGGCCTTCGCAGCGGTCTCATTGGAAACATCCAGAGAGGCCGTAGACACTTGTTCGCCATATCGCTCGACAAAATCGTCCAATAGCTGCGGATCGCGAGCCGTTGCCAGCAGGCGATCACCAGATGCAAGAACTGCCTCTGCGATTTCGCGGCCCAAACCACTTGCGCTTCCTGTTACCAACCATACTTTGGACATCAGAACCTCCGTTCAGCGAATTCGGTCTTCGTGGACTTGCTCAAAGATTGCGTGGTTATCGGTGTAGTCAACATTAGCGGCTATTGGCGATACCTCGGTACCAGTTGTCGCTGGGCCGAGCGGCTTCTGACCACGCAGTGCAACAGTCAGTCGATTTGCCAACCGAACCGAGGCTGCGATCGTGACCGCGCCCCAATTTCGGACCTCAGATCGAAGTGAACTGTCCATGAGTTCCGATTCTTCGATCCAGTCCTCCGCAGCAAGCACGGCTTCCTCCGGGCCGTGCGATGCTCCCACGGCAGCGATGAACGCTGATAACTCGCGCTCTGTTAAGTGCATCTGGTCGGTGTACAACGAGTTCGAGAATGATTCAGTCTGCATCATGATGTCCTCTTCTTCCTTCACTTGAACCCCTTCGATAAACCGGCCTGCCGGAGCACGACTCGCGATGGATCGTTGAGTTCGGTAATGATCAGGAATCTCTGTGGAAGCGTTCCAGCGGTAGCTGCGCCGGAGCGAACGAGCGCTTTGAGCGGCCCGAGCGCCTGAACGATTCCTGCGCCATCGGGATTTGCCTTGAAGATTGCCAATGGTTCGAGATCCCCATAAGGGGGATGATTGGACCGCGCAAGATACACCCGATACTGAGCGCCGGAGGCCAGTCCCTTCGCGGCAATCTCAAGAAGATCGAGAAGGCCCAGCGAGTTGACTGCCGCTGACGCTTCTGCCGCTGGCAATGCCGTTCCTGCAGCCTCCAAACGGACGTGCCCGGTGTTGGCCGCTTTCCCGAGCGGGACGAGGTTATCCGTGCCGTTACCCGATGGAACTGCTCCTGGAACATAAACGAGAGCCTGAGTCGTCTGACCGACGGGGATGTTGGCGATCACCTTGTTCGTCAATGTATTGATCGCTACCGCGTGGTCGCCATTTTCCAAAGCGACGTAAATTCGGGTCCCATCACCGGAAGGCCAAATGCCGTGAGGCAAATCCCCGACCGGAATAGTGGCGACCAGAGTTGGACTGGGGCCGCGCTGATAGACCTTCACCTGGTTGGTGCCACCGATCGTGATGTAGGCGAATTTGCCGTTGCCGTTATTCGCAAAGTTTAGATGATTCGTGATCGGTCCCGTCTCGAGAAGAGCGAGCTGCTCGAAGGGCGGCCGGGCGCTGAATACTTGCACTTTGCCGGTGTCTTTCAGCGTAATCCAGACTTCGTCATTTTCCGGGCTTACTGCGATATTCGGGCAAAAAGGACTTGCTTGGGAAATCCGCTTGACGACCTGATGCGAAGCCGTCTCAACCACCACAAGCTCGGGGGTAAAGCTTGAGCATACAAAGGCATATCTGCCGTCGGTTCCGAACATGGTCATGCCGGGACCGTTGGCCAATTCGATGCGGCGAATTTCCTTCATTTGATTTGGGTCGATGACAGAGATGTAGTCTTCGCCCCGAACAGTCACCCACAATTCGTGACCATCGACCGTGAAGAACGCCTCGTGAGGCGACCGGCCGACGTACACAGTCCCTTTCACTCTGTTCGTGGCTGTGTCAATCAAGGTCACAGCATTCGATGCGATTGAAACTACCGCCAGGGTCTTCGAGTCCGGCGAGTAGCCAAGTCCGTGGACGAGAAGCTGTCCTGCATAGAGCGGGGACAAAGCCCCAGGCACGGGATTGCCCAAACGGATCACCCCTAGCAACTTGTTACTGGCGGGATCAATCACCGAAACGGTATTTGAAGTCTGGTCCGCGGCGTAGACGCGATCATGGGTCGAGACTGGAATATTGGGGCGTCCCCACGGAGCCTGTTGAGCGAATGCGAACTCAACGAGAGCTAACGCTGCAGCGAGGTACAAGAGCCGAATGCCTGCACTTCTATAAATTCTCATGGCTATTTTTCCCTTCGTGAGCCGGAACCTTGTAGTTGACTCGGAACCTTCGTAGGGACCTTCTGCCGGCTGAGCCAGAGCTGCATCAACTGAATTTCGGACTCCTGGTCGGTAATAATTTCCTGTGCAAGCCGGCGCATCTGGGGGTCATTGCCATAGAGGAGTTCCGTTTTCGCCATGTCGACGGCAGCTTGGTGATGCGGCAGCATCAAGCTTGCGAAGTCCACATCTTCGTTGCCGGATGGTTCTAAGGCTGCCATGGCTACGTGCATCGTTTCCATGTTCTTCATCAAGGCTACCCAGCTTGTGTCGTGCGTCGCCATCTGGCCCATCGCGTGATCTTGCGTCCACACAGCGACCGCGACGACTGGAACCACCGCTAAATACAAGAACCGCATTCTGAAAGCCATTTTTCCCCCTCCCCTTGCAGTTATTCGTTGCCGTTCCGCGAACGATGAAAAAGTGTGCCCAGCATCGGAGACTCCCGAAGTCCTATCCAAACGTAAAATCAAGTGCGTGAACGCCAGGATCTTGGAACTCAATTTCGAAGGTTCGATCGACGATTGGGCCTTTTTGCCGGATGAGTTGATAGAGTCGGGGCTCTCGAATTTCGCCGGAGCCGTCCGGTGCCGTGTCGACGCCGGAGTTTTCCCTGGGAGCGGCGCCATCGAGTCGCACGACAAACCGCACGGGCTTGCCGTCATTCGAGGGAGCCAGCACCAGGTTCAGGTCGCGGCTATGGAACCGGAACACGATCTTGCCCGGCGCTGCCTGCAGCACGGCGCTCTCGGCATTGACATTCCACGACCCGTTCAATCCCCAATGATTTAAAGAAAGTTTTCCGGGCGCACTGAAAATCTGATTTGAATCTTTGTGCACTTTTTCGAGAGAGGCGAAATTCTGAGCCTGACGATAGCCAATATAGGTTTCGGGAGATCGCTCGTCTGTCCAATCGGGAGCGGCCTCGATACCAACACCGGATACGCTGGCCGTGCCGGAAGCCACGCCAGTTGCTCCGTTCTCCTTCAGAAGTTCCTGGATGACGCGCTCGATTTCGCCATAATCGCCTTCTCCAAAGTGGTGATACCGAATTTGTCCCTTCGCGTCGACGAGATACTGAGCGGGCCACGCTTCATTGTTAAACGATTGCCAGATCCTGCTCTTGCTGTCGATGGCGACCGGAAAAGTAATGTTCAAAGTGCGCACCGCATTTTCCACGTTCATCGGTTCGTGCTCGAACGAAAATTCCGGCGTGTGGACGCCGATCACTACAAAGCCTGCATGCTGATATTTTGACGCCCAGTTCTTCACATAGGGCAAGGGCCGCAGAGAGTTGATGCAGGTGTAAGTCCAGAAATTGACCAGCACGACCTTCCCGCGAAGCGACTGGCGGCTTAGGGGGACTGAATTGAGCCAGCCGATGGCGCCGTCCAAGTCAGGCATGGCGCCTTCATCGTTGACGAGATGCTGAGAAGCGGCGTTCGCCGTCTTGACGACAGAAAACCTTGTGAGTAAACCCGTGCCCCACACTATTAGGACAACGGCGACTCCCGTGATCAAAGCCACGCTCGGAGCGCGACGGTTCCAAGCCTCAAAACGCAAATAATGCTTCATTGCAGAGAACTCCTGGCTACCAGAGCACGAAATCGCTCAGATCGATCGACACCATCAACCTATCGGTGAGTGGCTTCAAGTTGCCTGCGCGCATATATGCGCGTCTGGTCGTCGACAGCTTTATCCCTTCAACTTCTATGAAGTTTGAAACATACTGTGTGGCTGCGAAGCCACCCGATGCGTTGACGTGGTAATCATGACGCCGTAGGAGTCCGTCCGCCCCAAAGTAGAAGTCCTGCTCTTTACTGTGACTTGCGATATTAGGGGGAAACGTCGCGCGCAAGCCTCGCCATTCCTCATCATCCTCTTGCCAGGATGGGATCTCGACAACATCAAAACCTGGCCAAGAGAGGAGAAATGGCACGTTCAAATAGGTCCAGAGTGCGTAGCCGTTGAAGTAAGCGCGATCCAATGCATCCCAGGGAGCGTTTATATCCTTCCCCTCTGCATGTTCCGCCGGATCAAATCGCTCTGCTACCAACGTGCCGTCGACAGTGACGATAGCCACACGATTGGGCGTAAAGTCAGTCAGCTTGTCTGGAGCGCCATATGGAAAAACCGAGGACCACTCCTTATCCAGCGAGGCGGACATTTGCCGGGGAGAAGGATCCTGCGGCACACCCTTCATCTCCCACATATCACCTCCACTGCGGATCGTAGCGGATATCTTTGTGAATCGTTTCCATTGTGTCAGTCCGCCGTGCGCATCAAGCACCTCATTCAGTAGTGGGGTCATGTCTACACTCCTATTCTTGTTTGCGGTTCGCAGGCTAGGTAGCGCAAAACCGTTAATCATGGTACCTCTCTCCTTGATATGGATATATTTCTGTTGCAGAAACTCTTCGCCTGCGCAGACTGACCCCGATCAAAAAGCGTCCACGTCGATGACAGCTTTGGTAAAGGCCCGTGGAGCTTCTTGCGGCAAATTGTGCCCTATGCCGCCGTTAATAGTCCGGTGCGCGTATTTGCCTGAGAATTTCTTAGCATAGGAGCCGGGGTCGGGATGTGGCGCCCCATTGGCATCCCCTTCGAGAGTGATGGCAGGCACGGTTATAACCGGGCTTTGGGCAAGTCGCTTATCCAGTTCGTCATATTTCGTCTCGCCTTCCGCCAAACCAAGCCGCCAGCGGTAATTGTGGATCACGATGGCGACGTGATCCGGGTTGTCGAACGATGCCGCGCTGCGATCGAATGTGGCATCCTCGAAGTTCCATTTCGGCGAAGCCAGCTGCCAGATCAGCTTGCAAAAATCGCGACGGTATTTGTCGTAGCCGTCCCGGCCGCGATCCGTGGCGAAATAAAACTGGTACCACCATTGGAGCTCAGCGTTGGGTGGCAACGGCGCCTTGCCGGATTTCTGACTGCCGATCAGATAACCGCTGACCGAAACGATCCCCTTGCAGCGTTCCGGCCAAAGCACCGCCATGATGTCAGCTGTCCGCGCACCCCAATCGAAGCCACCGATGATCGCTTTGTCGATCTTGAGGGCATCCATAAAATTGATAATGTCGACAGCGACCACGGACGGCTGCCCGTTCCGAAATGTATCGTCAGAGAGAAAACGCGTAGTGCCGTACCCGCGCAGATACGGTACGATCACCCGGTAGCCCGCCGATGCCAACAAAGGGGTGACATCGACAAAGCTGTAAATGTCGTAGGGCCAGCCGTGCAGCAGAAGTACCGCAGGACCGTTGGCGGGCCCAGCTTCCGCGTAGCCAACATTCAACAAGCCTGCATCAATCTGCTTCAGCGGGCCGAATGATGCGTTTGTGCTCGGCTTAGTCGGCGGCGCACCGGCGGCGATATCTTTCTTAGTGGGTTGTGCGCCCGGTAGTGCATACGCGGAGCTCATCATGGCGAACTCAGCGGCGGCGATGGTGATGGCAGAATTACGCAAGAAGCTGCGACGATTGTTGTTAACTTGGTCAGACATTTCATTTTCTCCAAGTTGGATTAATTGCAGTTTGCTCAGTTATTTCCTCAGTCCGGCGTCAGACCACGATTGATTCGGATGATTCGTTTAGATCAAATCTGTCTCGAAACCGGAAGTTATTGAATTAGCGCAGCGATCTGAACGCAGCTCGCAGCTCCTCGGAGAAGAGTTCCGGCTGTTCCCAGGCCGCGAAGTGACCGCCCTTGGCGACTTCATGGAAGGAGTACAGCGACGGATAGGCCTGACGTGACCAGCTTTCTGGCGCGCGATAGATCTCGTGCGGGAACACCGTGATGGCGACCGGCACTTTGATCTGATTGGTCTTCTGTGCCGTGGCGCTGAAGTTGTTGTTGTTATTTTCCCAGTAAAAGCGGGACGAAGAGGCGCCGGTGTTGGTGAGCCAGTACAGCGTGATGTCGTCGAGTATTTCGTCGCGACCGATCACGCGTTCCGGGTGGCCGTCGCTATGGCTCCACTCGGCAATCTTTTCGTACGTGAAGGCGGCCAGACCACTGGGCGAATCGGTGAGCGAGTAGCCGATGGTCTGCGGACGGGTCACCATCATCACGCCGTAGGCCGCGTTTCTTCCGAAGAAGGTACTAAGGGCGTTGTACGCCCGCCGTTCCGGGTCGGTCAGTCCAGTGGGCGCCGGATCGCCGCTGTTGATGCCCTTCACCAAGTTCGCGGGAAT
This sequence comes from Acidicapsa acidisoli, assembly GCF_025685625.1. Taxonomy (NCBI): domain Bacteria; kingdom Pseudomonadati; phylum Acidobacteriota; class Terriglobia; order Terriglobales; family Acidobacteriaceae; genus Acidicapsa; species Acidicapsa acidisoli. The sequence continues at coordinate 11,894 of NZ_JAGSYI010000008.1, read as the reverse complement.
CGTGGCCGGCATGGTGAGATGGATGCCGAGCAGTCGAGGCGGCGCCTGGCGCGCTAGTGCGTCGGAGATGACCGAGCCGTGATCGCCACCCTGCGATACGTAACGGGTGTAGCCCAAGCGCTTCATGAGCACGTCCCAGGCCCGCGCCACGCGGTCGGGATTCCAGCCGAGATCGGTCGGCCTGCCCGAGAAGCCATAGCCGGGGATGGCGGGGATGACGACATCGAAGGCGTCTTGCGCGCGCCCGCCGTAGGTGACGGGATCGGTGAGCGGACCTATCACTTTCAAGAACTCCAGCGGCGAGCCGGGCCAACCATGGGTGAGGATCAGCGGTAGCGCGTTCGGTTCACGCGAACGCACATGGATGAACTGAATATCCACACCGTCGATAGTGGTTACGAACTCCGGCAGCGCATTCAACTTCGCTTCTCCGTTGCGCCAGTTGTAGCCGTTACCCCAGTAGTGCACCAGCTCCTGCACCTCCGCCGACCGGATGCCCTGGGATTCGTCATTGACCGTTTCCTTGTCCGGCCACCGGGTCGCCGCCAGGCGGTGGCGGAGATCAACTAGTTGTTCTTCCGGAATATTGATGTGGAAGGTGCGGATTGAATCGTCTTGGATCGGTGCGCTCTGTTTCCCGGGAAGTGGACTGGTGACAAACGCCCGCGCATCGGCGGTCCGAACGGTCTGCGCATAGCTGGCAGCGGCCAGCAGGAGAAGTAAGAAGGTACCGCCAACAGCGGACGCGGCAAGAAAGCTGCGCCGGGTGCAGCTGGAGACGTCTTCATGCATCGCATGGAGCTTGGCGGTGTGCTGCATTCTTTCGGAACTCATAGTTGATTCCTCGTCTTTCGGTGCGCGTTTCCAATTGCATCGGCGATTGAGGACAGTGGGAGTTGCGGCTCGTGATTGCCGTAACTCCCACAGCGTAATGACAAAGTCGCTAGACCTCGCGCTGTGCGGCATCCGCCGCCTCGGCCAGATTAGTTAGAAATGTGAAGAACGCATCCGACTGGCCAGTGAAGAGTCCCATGCCCGTTAGGAATTTGAGCGCTCCCATAGCAACTCCGGTCGTATTCGTCGGACGGACTACCGAACATACCGGCAGGCTCGTGCTGATGAAGGGGCACGGTTCCGGCATGATCAGGTTCGTCTGGAACATCTCCCTGATTGCGGCGCCTCTGGCTCCGGTGTTAGGGTCCACGCCACAGTCGAGGTCAGGAAATCTCAGCCCATTGGTGGGATCAATGAGCGGCGGCGCATTGCCAGCCGTTTCTGACAAGGTTTGAAAATGCATGAGCTCAATGGGTCCCATGCTGATGAGCAGTCGTAGCACTTCTACGCTGGTAGCTTTTTGTGCCAGCGCCAGGCGCAAACTCCCGCCACCTTGTTCCACAGTAGGAATGTGGAAGGCCGCTGTGTTTGCAATGGCCTGAATGTGTTCGTGTGGATACAGGTCGTCGTCTGTCCTTGGGATGGCGGGAAAGCTTCCGTTGTTCAGATCCGGAACCGCCTGTTCGAAGGCAGTGGGATTTACGTCGGGATTATTCGAGCTGCTGCGGTAACGAGTCCACCAACTGGTGTTGATCGTCAGCTGCATGAGGTTCGTAAGCCGCAACTTCCCGCTGGATCCTCTCGCTGTGCTGCCGTGCAACGTGCGGAACGGTTCCATGTCCACGGGGTCGGCGCCCTTCGAAACAAGATAAGCATTCAGAAAAGCCTGATGGCTCATCTCGTCGTCGGCGATGTCATGAATGTATTGAGAGAAATTGCGATCGATTCTCCTCAGTTTTTCGGTGTAGATTCGATTGCCGGTTCCTCCCGAAACTTCGTCGTCCCGGAGTCCGCCCAGTTCGTTGTATTGATCGTAAAAGTCAGCCTCGAGGGCTTCGCCTGCAGCCAGGAACTGCAGCATGGCAACATCACCTGAAGTAAGGCTGCTGCCGGACCCCGTCTGCTGTGCAGAGGCCCTGGTGCCGCGGGCGAGCAAACCGGTTCCCATGGTTACTGCCCCGGCGGTGGCCAATCCGGTTTTCAGAAAGCTGCGCCGATTCGGAGAACAGCTGATCACACTTCCGTCATTCGTCATTTTGTTGCTCCTTCACAGGGGTTTGTAGGTCTCGCGCTTGCAACCTTCTTCGGGCCCTTGGTCAGGCTGTTCGTGCCACAGTTCTGCCAAGCGCTGCATCTGCGCGATGGTTTCGTGTGTTTTGAACGCATCATGACGTGAGTCATAATTCGTTCTCCTCGATGAAAGCTGCTTGTTGCCGATTCAGCAATCCCTATCGGCATTTCTTCATACACTGTGCGATCAATTCCGATTTCCGACAAACCTAAATCGAGGGTCAGGTTTCACTAGAAGGGTAGGTAAGTTCGTCACACTTATTAGGTGGTTAGCGTTTGTCCTTTTGAGTGTCGATCTCGATCCGCTTCCATCCAAAAAGGCGAGCGTCTACCGACAAGGCTCCGGGCCCAAGGAGAGCGATCGCTATGGCGAGGTTGCAAAGCAGAATGTCGCTTGCGGGGTCTGCGTGCCGTGAGATGATGCGCCACAATTCCAAGAGCCCCACAACCGCCGCGACAATAGGAGTCCACAGTCCAGCGATGAGCAGGAGTCCGGCAGTTGCTGTGAAGATTTGAAAGATGCCGGTTCCGAAGGTCGGTGTGTTCTCTAACACAAGAATGCTGCGAACGGCTAATGGAATGCCCGCGGTGACTCGCAGCAAAAGGAGCCCAGCCCCAGGCCAGCCATGAGCGAATGTTGAGAATAGTCGCCGCACACCCGAGTATGTATCTGCCAAAACGCGGGCGAAAGCTCAGAAAGATTGGTTTGAATCACTCTTTTGAGGGATTAGAGTTCGATGATTCCGCGCCTCAAGCCGATCATGGCAGCATGAGTTCGATCGTTCGCGTTCAGTTTTGAGAGGATGCTTCTGACTTGGCTCTTGATAGTTTCTTCGCTGATGGAGAGCTGTGCTCCAATTTCCTTATTGGCATATCCCTCCGCAATCAAACGAAGAACCCTGATTTCTGCGGGAGTGAGAGCATCGTCGCAGGCGTGTTCTGCCACTTGGAAGGAGACTTCAGCTGAGAGTACTTTTCTTCCTGCATGGACTGCTCGGATTGTATCCACGAGTTCTTTATTCAAAGATGTTTTTAGCAGGTAGCCTCGAGCCCCGGCCTTCAACGCGCGCAGCACCTGCACGTCACCGTTGTACGTTGTCAGCACTATGATTCGAGCGTCAGCAAATTCACCTCGAATGGCAATCATGGCATCCAGGCCGCTCATCCCCGGCATCTGCAAATCCATCAAGGTCACGTCTGGATGGTGTCCCCGAAACTGCTGAATCGCCTCTTGCCCGGTCGCCGCTTCCGCGACAAGACACATATCAGATTGAGCAGCCACGAGACTCCCGATTCCCTCGCGGAACATTGGGTGGTCATCCACCGCCAGAATGCGAATCGAGTTCGGCGCTGTACTCATGATTTCGTCTGTCTTCTTCTCGCCAAACGCCAGAATCCGGAAATACCAGGCTTGGCATAGGCGCCTGAGGAAGGAATAGAAAGATCGACCTCAGTACCTGAATCCGTTTCACTCCAGATAGTGAGCTGACCTCCTAAGAGTTGGGCACGTTCACGCATCCCCCGTAAACCATAGTGTCCGGACGGTCCATCTGCGCTAAGAAGCTGTGGGTCGATCCCTTTCCCGTCATCCCGAATCCTCAGTCTCAGTTGCCGTGCATCATAGCGGATTTCAACTTCGAGGTGCCGGGCTCGTGCGTGCCGGAAGGCGTTCCGCAGCGCCTCGCCTGCAATTTGATAGACTTCATCTCTTGCGATTGGAAGAAGAGCTCGGGGCGTGCCTTCCACTTCAATGTGGAATGCTGGGGCATCGCGATTCGATCCATCGGCAGCCAGCGCTTGCCCGAGCGAACCAATAGCGCAAACGAGGTCGTTGGTGACTGGGGTGGTCGAGCGCAACTGCTGAACCGCATCTCTCCCCTCAATGAGTGCCTGACCAGCTTGATCGATCGTACTGTCGAGAACGCGTTTCGCTTCATCCGGACGCGCACTCAGCAAATCGGACGCTGCCTGGAAACGGAGTAGCAGGGCGTTGAAACTCTGCAGTAGGGTATCGTGCAGGTCTCGCGCGATGCGCGTACGCTCATTGATACTCGCTTCGAGCCGGATTTCAAACTGCTTTGCGATCTGAAGCATACGGTAGTGGTAAAAGAGCCAAGTCAAAAGAAGCGCAGCTGAGATCCACAATGCCATGAACCACCGAGTCATCCACCAGGGCGGCAGAATAACGATCTGAAGTTCGGCACCCGGCTCGCTCCATTGACTGCTGACCGTGGCGCCTTGCGCGCGGAATCTATATGTACCAGCGGATAGGCTGGTGTATGTCACAGTACGGCCGTCGCTTCCGACCTCATTCCAGGAGCTGTCCAGGCCCTGCAGCATGTAGCGATAGCGGTTTGCCCGAGGATTGGAATAGGCGAGCGTCGCGAACGTTAGCGAGAACAGATTCTGATTGTGCTGGATGATGATCTTGGAAGCGTAAGAAATGACAGGATTCGGCGCTGATTGTTTGGTATGGGCTTGAACGCTCCTGAACAGCCGGAACTCAGTAATGACAGTCTGCGGCGCGTAGCTGGTTTCTGACACTGCATCCGGAAAAAAGAAGGTGGCTCCGCCGAATCCAGCAAAAAACATCTGATCACTTTTGGAACGCAGGCATGCTCCCCAACCGGACATATCTGGTCCGGGAAGACCATCTGCAGTCGAGAAGTTGCGGAAAGTCCTGGTTGAAGGGTCGAAGCTAGAGATCCCCTTGTCCGTGCTCATCCAGAGCCTTCCGCGACGATCCTCAAGCAGACCAGAGATACCGTTACTAGCCAAGCCCTCCCCAACACCTAACACGGTTGAACGTCTCGTTGCGGGGTCGAACTCATTGAGCCCATTCTCCGTCGCAACCCACATCTTTCTGTCACGCGTAAAGTGGATGAAATCGATCTGGTTGTTACTCAAGCCGCTATTGCCATCGTTAAAGATCGTAAACTGGCCCGAGCGCGAGTCGAAATGCTGAAGCCCAAAACCGTAAGTTCCGAGCCAAAGATCGTGGCTGGGACCTTCCGCTATCGATAAATAGATCAGCTCCCGGTTATGGGGGTCGGCCCGGAAAACCGTGAACCGTTCCGCCTCAGGTTCGAAACGATTGAGCCCATCCCAGGTCGCTGCCCAAAGAGTTCCGTCACGATCCATCAACAAATGTCCTACGTCGTCATTACTCAATGACGAAGGGTTATTCGGGTCATGTCGAAACTGTTTGACACGTTGAGTCTTTGGATCGAGACGAAAGAGCCCATTATTGAACGTGCCTATCCATATTATTCCGGAGCGGTCTTCGATAATGTTCATCGCATCAAGTGGAATACCAGGTTTTAGGAGTGCGATGGAAGATCTTTTGCCTGAAGCATCGATACGGTACAGTGCGAGGTGCGTTCCTATCCATTTGTTTCCGTGACTATCCTCGAAGAAACAACCAATCGACTGATTTGGATTTCCAATTTTAAGGAGATCGCCGATTGTGTGAAATATCGGAGGCTTTGGTTCGAAGCGTTGAAGGCCTTTACCACGAAGAGCAACCCAGATACATCCCTCACGATCTTCAAAGAGAGTATTGATTCGATCTTCTGCAAGGCCATCCGGGTTGCCGACGGTGAATCGATAACCTATGAACCGGTGATTTTCCTTATCGAGCTTCAACAAACCAGAGCCTTCCGTCGCGAGCCAAAGATCTCCCTGCCGATCCTGCAGCATGGCAGTTACGCCGCTAAGGGCCGTGGTCGATGCTTTGTTGCTGTTGAAGGAATAGTATGTGAGGGCTTTGGTTTTACGATCGAAACGTGCCAGCCCGTTGCCCGACGAGTAGAAGATCCAGAAAACCCCAGACTTCTCCTCGAAAAAAGAGAAGTCGCGGGACGGATTCCGGATGGGTACATGGAATTTGACGTGGCCGCTGTCGCGATCGAACTCGTCTAAGCCGTCGGGCTCCGCGACCCAAAATCTGCCGCTTCTGTCTTCGGCAGCTGACCGAACGTCGTTGCTTCTGAGGCTCGATGGATCGCTTGCATCGTGTGTGAAAACGCGAATGTGACCGCTCGTTTGATCGAGCCGGTATAATCCCTTGGCGGTGGAGAGCCATAGCACGCCGTAGCGGTCTTGGCTGATGTGTTTGACGAACGGCACCGGGTAGTGGATGAAGGTCTCTGTTTTCGGATCAAAACGGTCAAGTGACTGCTCGGTGTCGATCCACAATTCGCCGTTGCGATCCTTGAACAAGAAAAGGATGTTTACTCCACTCAGGCTGTTTGAATTGTTCGGTTCGTGGACGAAGACCTTGAAGGTGTATCCATCGAATCGGTTCAGACCGTATTCGGTACCGAACCACATAAAGCCTAAATTGTCCTGGACGAGGTTGCTGACTCGGATTTGTGATAACCCGTCTTCTGTAGAGATAAGCGTGAACCGAATATCGCTGGAGTAGTAAATAGGCAGAGTTGTGAGTATTGGATTAACATGAGCCTGAGGTACCTCCGCACACACAGGTATCCCCACCAAGCAAAGCGCCACTCTCAGCCATGTTCGGATAGGGATTGTGATCACGCGAGTCTCTCGTTCTTGCATTCATGAGGGGACCCATCCTCCGCCTCGATTCCCCACAGAACAGAAGGATTCTAGTCCCAGAAGCAGCCTTAGGCAAACTGCTGCAGCTCGGCACTGTCGGCGAATTCTGGCGCACGAATCCTACGATCACCCGACACAATAGTGGCCGAAGCCTGTGGGAAGCCCCTATCGATGCCCGTCGGAGGGACGTGGGTCGGCTCCTTTCCCAACCTGTTAGGTGGTACCCGTTTGTATTATGTGGTCCGCATCCCATGCTCTACGAGACTATAGGCCCGCGTAATAGTCATACCCTTGTTCGTGCCAATAGTCACGCGGCCTTGTGTTTGTGTAGGTGATTCGGCCAATCTGTTTGATCTGCTTGATGCCGTACTTGAGCGGTGTTACAAGGCGAAGTGGTGCTCCGTGCTCCAGTGTTAACGGCTTCCCGTTCATCTCATAAGCAAGCAATGTCTGCGGATGCAGCGCCACCTGGCGTTCGATACCGACGTAATACTGACCGTCCGGCGTCTCGAAAGCGATGTACTCGGGAAGGCTGTTCACAAATTCCGAATCATGGAACTGGCTTGCATTCTCGATGCGTGGTGGGAATGCTTCAAGAAAGTCACGCAGGCGCACTCCAGCCCAGTAGACGATTTCGCTCCATCCCTCGATACACTTGAACTCCGTTATCATCTCGATGCGCGGTAGTCTTCTCACATCAGCCAGTGTCAGAAGCAGTCCCGGTATGCCCTGATGAGCATTCTCCGGCATCTCCATTGGTTTCATGCTCACAGCATCGCCCTTGGCATCGTCTTCGTGCATGGCAGGTTTCTTGGCAGGCGCGTCGATGTCGGCATCATCGGACTCGTCGGTCGGCGGATTGGTCAATGCAGACTGATAGACCGCTATGGCGAAGTTCTGGGAATCGAAAGAAGCTCTGCGGTTGGAGCGCGCGGGTGGAACCATCCTCTTGTTCCGTCACGTTGAAGATGACGGCGTGAATGTAAAACTAGGGCGCAGGGGAGCCATCGATCGGGCGGCCGGCGTTACTCTCGAACTTGGTGGCAATGCCTTGCCATTTGTTGCCGCGGGTTGGCCATTGACTCGAATTGCGCCTCCGCGATGCCCCGTCCTCTTTGCGAACGTCAAGTAGACTTTGCCGATAGCTGCCAGCATCTCGTTGCGATGAAATCAAAAATCAGAATGCGCTTATTGTTTCTGAGGATGCCCCCCAATTCCACTCAATCCCCATCGGTTTCTCACTATCCTCTAGACTTCCGTTCTAGCCTTTGAGCAGGTGGAAGAGCTCGAACCGAAAGGCCTAGACAGAGAACCCAGACTCATTGATCGTGAGGATGAGGAGTGTGCGAACCATGTTCGATGTCCCCTTTGGCTACGAACGTCTGCTGGATAGAGAGCGGACTGCAGACCTACTGACGGTCTATCCCAAAACCCTTCCGCGCTGCGCCCCGACGGGTCTCGTCGTCGCTTTGCATTTCGATAGATTATGGCGATTTCGCGGTTCAGATCTCGACGGCAACGTTCGAGAAAATATAAGCTTGGAACAGCTATCCGTGCTGCCTCATCACGCTTGATTCGGAGAAGAGATGAGACGGACACGCTATCAACAAGGGAACCTTCAGCTTGTGGAACGCAAGCGCGGTCCTCGTGCCTGGGAGTACCGATGGTACGAAACGAAGGCCGATGGAAAACGCAAACGCCGCAGCCTGGTGGTTGGAAGCCTCGATCAATATCCAAACGAGACAGCAGCGAAACGCGCTGTTGCTTCGCTCTTGGTCAACATCAACTCGGAGAGTCCACGTTTCCATCTCGAAGCAGTTATCGTTCAGACATTGATCGAACACTACCGAGAGAAGGAACTGAGCGAGGATTCAAACAAAACTTTTGCAACCTGCGAAACCTACAAAGGCTACTTCAGGCGTTGGATACTACCCCGATGGGGCAACTACCGCCTGAAGGATGTGAAATCTGTTGCCGTCGAGGAATGGCTCCGATCCCTCGCTCTTTCTAACGGCAGCAAAGCAAAGATCCGGAACATCATGCACGCCGTCTTCAATCACGCAGTCCGCTGGGAGTGGCACGACAGGAATCCCATCACGCAAGTGCGCCAAAGCTCGAAGCGGATGAGCATCCCGACCGTGCTAACCATGGAAGAAGTGGAAAGGCTGCTCCTCCATCTGGAAGAGCCAGCGCGCACCGCAGTGTTGGTCGACGTGATGACAGGGTTGCGTGTCGGAGAATTACTCGCACTCAAGTGGGAAGACATCGATTTCGAGAAATTCCAAATCCATGTCACTCGCTCGATCTCACTCCAGCACGTCGGCGAGTGCAAGACTGAAGCCAGTCAAAAGCCGGTGCCACTAGACGCTCGCCTCGCGGGAGCACTATGGCATTGGCGGACGATCTGCGCCTACCCGCGACTCGAAGACTGGGTCTTCGCCAGTCCACATGCCGAGGGGAAACAACCATACTGGCCCGGAACGTTGAACCGCTGGCATTTGCAACCGGCTGTGCAGGCGGCCGGAATTCAGGGCCGGATCGGTTGGCACACCTTCCGGCGTACCTACGCAACTCTTCTCAAAGCAAATGGGGAAGATGTGAAGACCGTTCAGGAGCTATTGCGACATGCCAATAGCCTGGTAACTATGAATTTGTACGCGCAAGCTGTCACACAAGCCAAGCGTACGGCTCAGAGCCGCCTGGTCGACATGTTGTTCGATGAAAACGCAGATCAGCAGAGCCCCAGGCTTATTGGAACAAAACGGACGTACGAGAAAATCATTCAACAGCGTAAGTTGTTGAATGATTTGGCGTCCCCGACGGGATTTGAACCCGTGTTATCGCCGTGAAAGGGGAGAAAATGCGCGATTCTGAAGCGTTCATAGAATTCTGAAAATGTTACAAAAACCCTATTGTTATTGACGATTCGTGATTTATCGTCCACGAGTGTCCACCGGAATTCTCTTGCATTCAGGCTCATAATTGCCCGATAATTGCCCGACATGGCACGCACACGAAAAGACGCTCGAATCAATACACGCTCTGCCCGTACGTCCTTACAGCAACGCAAAGAACCCTACTGGCGAAGCATCTCCAAAGGGCTTGCAGTCGGCTACTACAAGGGAGCGACCAGCGGAGCATGGATCGCCAAACACTTCACTGTGGCAACAGGCAGGCGCAAAGCGTCTCTAGGCGTTGCTGATGATTTTGAAGATGCTGACGGTATCCGTGTTCTTTCATTCGATCAGGCTCAAGCAAAAGCGCGGGATTGGGCATCGCTCAAAGCTCAAGAGGATACCGGCGAGGTACAGTCTGGCGGATTCACTGTTGCTCAAGCCGTGGATGAATACCTTGCCCATCTGACGAAAGTGAAGCGCAAGCCCCAAGATCGCACAAGGGCAATCGCCAAGGCTCATATCCTGCCCACGTTGGGGGATGTTGAACTCGGCAAGCTCCGGCACGGCAAGATCAAAGCGTGGCGAGATTCGCTAGCAGAGGCCGCGCCACGGGTTCGCACGAAGGCAGGGAAGCCCCAAGCCTATCGGACGATGGACGAAAGCCAGCAACGCGCTAGGCAGGCCACAGCGAACCGGATTCTAACGGTTCTCAAGGCTGCGTTGAACTATGCGAAATCGGAATCCAGGCGCATAGCCTCAGATGCCGCTTGGGTGGACGTGAAGCCCTTCAGCAAAGTAGACGTGCCCAAGGTTCGATTTCTTACTGCTGATGAAGTGACTGCACTCATGCGAGCGTGCGAACCAGACTTCGGCCATCTAGTCAAAGGCGCATTGGTCACGGGTTGCCGCTATGGAGAACTAACAGCAATGACCGTAAAGGATTTCGCAGCGAAAGAGGGAACCGTTTACATCGCCGATAGCAAGAATGGTGAATCAAGGTATGTTCAATTGAACGATGAGGGTATCGCACTGTTCGCAGAGTTGACGCATGGACGCAGCGGCAAGGATCGCATCTTCGTGAAGGCGAATGATACGACTTGGAAGAAAAGCGAACAAAAGAGGCCGATGGACGCAGCGTGTGAAGCAGCAAAGATCGCAGGCGTAACCTTCCATATACTGCGTCACACATACGCCAGTCATTCGGTAATGAACGGAATGCCCATTGAAGTATTGGCCGCTCAACTTGGACACAAGGATACGCGAATCACGATGCGCCATTATGCCCACTTGAGCAACGATTTCAAAAAGCAGATGATTCGAGCCAATGCACCCTCGTTCGGCTTTGGCAATAAGCCAGGACCGCAGCTAGTCACCAAAGCCGGTTAGCATTTCGTTTAGATAGTTAAGCTACCCATTGATTATGAGGCTGCATCGTTGATCGATTGACGATGCAGCCTCTTTTTATGCGCTGGCGTTGTGTCGATGCAGACGGCTTTTCCCATTTCTCTGTCTATGAAGGTGCGCATCTTCCGTATTATCCTTTTTCGTCCGTATCTTCCCCATCTTCGATCTTGTGGACTCTCCGAAGATGTGGAAGCTAAGTCCTTTGTTTATCGAATATATGTATGTACAGACTAATACAGTATCTTCGTCCATTTCTTCCCTCTGCGAAGATGCGGATGCAGACCTTCCGACAGCCGAAGAAACGGATGGACTGCTCTCGTAGTCTATGGCCTACAGGGAACGAATCGAGATGCATAGTCTTTGTAGGTCATAGCCTACATCGAAGAATGAGCAAGAAACTAGCGGGGAAAATATATCTATTCAAGGCGTGCAATCAGGATATAAGTCTGTGCTATTAGTTAAAGAGCGCCTGACTTCGCAGGTGCACTCTAACTTACGAGGAGAATCAGTAATGGCTAAATTTGATGGTGTGACGATGGCATTGAGGCAAGGCGCGAAAGTACGACGCGTTAAAACATGGGACGCTGAAACGGTGATGTTCATTCAAGGCGACGCTTTGGTTGTCAGTGCCTACAAAGGCGAGCCGTCTGCTTACGATCTAAGCTGGTATGAGATCGAAGCAGGGGATTGGGAAGTCATTGAGCCAGTCAAGGCAGCTTGAAAGCAACGGGCAATTCCCAAACCCATCCACCATTCATGGCGAGCTTGCGGGAGGTAATTGAGAGAGCCTTTTGAGCACGAATCAAAGTGTCGCGTTTGATGTCGCGAGTCTCGCGAGCGTGCTCAAGAAGTTCTTTCGACGGTACAGGGCCATTGCGTAGTGTCTCCAGTAGAAACGCTTTG
>NZ_JAGSYI010000007.1 GCF_025685625.1 Acidicapsa acidisoli | reverse complement strand
GTAATGGTGATGCCAAGCTTCGCCAACTGGTCGGGCTTCACCCACAGCCTCATGGCGTACTGGCCGGAGCCGAAGATCTGGGTTTGGCCAACGCCGTACAAGCGCGCGACTGGATCGTTGAGGTTGATGTAGGCGTAGTTGGCCAGATAGTTCGAATCATGCGTACTATTCGGCGCATACAGTGCGATCAGCATCAGCGGAGCCGTGGTCGATTTCTTAAGACTGACCCCGTAGCTGTTCACCGAAGGCGGGAGCTGCCCCGTTGCCAGTTGCTCGCGCGATTGTGTGAGCAGCAAGTCTGTGTTGGGATCAGTTTTCAGATCGAAATCAACCAGCAACGTCGTTTGCTGGTTGGCGGTGGCGTTTAAGGAGTACATGTAGGACATGTTGTCCACGCCGTTGACTTGCTGCTCGATAGGAACCGCGACCGCATCCTCCAGCGTCTTGGCATCAGCGCCCGGGTAGGTGGCTTGTAACCTGATCTCAGGTGGCGCGATGTTCGGGAACTGCGCTGTCGGCAGGGTCGCGATCGTGACTGCACCGACGATGACCATCAGGATCGCGATAACGATCGCTACAATGGGTCGTTTGATAAAGAATTTGGACATGATTCCTTTCCTTTGCGTGTTAAGGCCTCAGCGTTCACTCGACGTCGCTCTTAAATGGCTTGGTTCGCACCGTCATTCCCGGCTTGAGATTTTGCTGGCCTTCGACGACCACGTGCTCACCAGCCTTTAGGCCTCCCCGGATGACCCACATTGTCCCGGTGCGCTCTCCGACTTGCACGGGACGCATGCTGACCCGGTTGTCCTTATCCACAACAGCGACAAGATAGCTGCCCTGCTGCTCGTTGACAGCGGCCTGGGGAATCAACGTGGCATTCTGCTGCTTCCGGACCATGGCGTGGACTTTGCCGTACTGCCCGGGGCGCAGAATGTTTCCGGGATTTGGAAAGAGTGCGGCGAGCTGTATGGCTCCGGTGTTCTGATTCACCTGCCGATCGGCGAAGTAGAAGTCGCCTTCCTTGGGATAGGTGGTTCCATCAGCAAGGATGAGTTGCAGCTTCCACCGATCTTTGTCTGAGTTTGACAACCGTTTCTGCAGAGCGAGGTAATCTTGTTCGCTGACGGTGAAATAGTCTCGGATCGGATCGAGGGTGGAAACGGTAGTAAGTGACCCACTGCTGGTGCTGACCAGGTCACCAACCTGAGCCTGTGCGATGCCGGCGATGCCATCGATCGGAGAAATGACGCGAGTGAAACCGAGGTTGATACTGGCGGTCTCGACTGCGGCTTGGTTGGCCTGAATTTGAGCCTTCGCAGAAACAATGGCTGCTTCGGCGGCCTGTACCTGCGCCTGATTTGCTAGGTCTGTCTGCGTCGCGTTATCGAAATCCTGCTTGCTGACCGCATCAACCTTTGCAAGAGGACCGTACTTCTCTACATCAAGCTGACTCTTGAGCTGATTCGCCTTAGCTGTCGCAAGCTGCGCCTGGTTCTGAATCAGTTGCGCCCGAGCCTGGGCAAGCTGGCCCTTTGCTTGGTCGAGTGCTGCCTGAAATGGACGGGGATCGATCTCAAAGAGGAGTTGCCCCTTCTTGACGTAGGAACCCTCTTTGTATTTCCGCGTAAGCAAATAGCCGGTGACCTGCGCCTTGACGTCAGCATTCACCTGTCCGGCGAGAGTCCCAATCCATTCTCCATAAACGGGCACGTCCTTCTGTTCGACGGTGGCGACCTCTACTAGAGGCGATGACGGCGGTTGCACTGAGGCCTTGGCACCCGAGTGAACAACTAGATTCAAAAGGATGGCCCCAACGACAGCTCCTATTGCCCATGCCACGTGTTTTGGTTTCAGAACGGACTTGATCTTCATTTGCTGCTCTCCTGTTGCCGAGATGTTTTCCTGCGAGGAACCTTTTTCCGCCTTGACTGCGCCCCGGCACCTTCGCAAGGCTGAGAAATGAGATCCCCTATGAGGGCAGTCATCCAAACGCCTTCCACGAGGAGACAGGCTGCCGATCGATGAAAGGCTGCGAGAAGATCGCGCCCTGCGTTATCGACCGATGTCAGCTGTCTCAAATCGATTTCGATCTTTAGGTCTGGTCGCAGCGAAGCGCGCCAGGCTTTTTCTGTTTCGGCGACCCACGGGCCCTCGAGCTTGCCCGCGAGTTCAAGCCTGCATACCTCGCCATCTTCGTGAATCGTGATGCGTAACATATCGTCGCCAACATGTATGGCACGGAGCGTGCCAAAGCGACAGATCTGCTAAATGCAAGAAACGTCACGAATTGATCGGGAGGGAAAGATGCGGTGTGCCAGGAATCCGCTGGCAGCGCGCCGGAAAACGGGCAGATGCCAGGGAGAGATTGCTGATTTACTCTTGCTTGAATCCCACTGACACCGTTCGCAATCTAACGGACACGGTACTCCCCGTATGCCAGCATCGCATGACTCACAACCGACCGTTCTCAGCGAAGGCCTTGCTTCGCGATACGAGGCGCTCGCCCGCATTGCGGAATTGATCCGGTATCATCCCGAGGAAAAGGTCTTATTCCAGACCTGCGCTAGCGAACTGCATCAAGTGGTTGCATTCGATGGTCTAAGTTGGTTCGATCCGGCAGCCAATTGGGTCCAGTGGCATCTTCTCGAGCCTTATAACAGTGCGATTGAGGCACTTGCCGTCAGAAATATTCCGAAAGAAGAGACGGTCGCATGGTGGGTATACCAGCATCAGCAGCCCGCAGTGATTCCGTTCATCGATCGCGAGACGAGTTTTCCGCTTGTGATCGAGCGGTTCTCAACGTTGGGACTTCGTTCGCTCTGTGCGCTTCCCCTGAGCACGGCGCACCGAAAGCTCGGAAGCCTTGTGTTTGCCAGCCACCTCGATGACGCTTACTCCAAAGAAGATCAACAGTTCTTATCCATGGTTGCGAATCAAATCGCAGTTGCACTGGACGATGCTCGTGCCCAGGCCAGATTGCGATTACTCCTCGACATAACCAATCGGATTGCGACCAAGCTGGACCTGCGCGACCTGCTTCGCGAGATTGTCGGGAGTATCAGACACTTTATGCAATGCGACGGCGTCGGTGTGGCTCTGCCCGATCCGGAAGATGGCGAACTACGCCGCTATGCCGTGGATCATGCCGAATTCCAAGAGATGTCCGTCGGTCCCGCCTCCGAGCGGGCCAAGACTGTCTTCCGGACCGGCAAGCCACTGATCGCCGCCAAAGAAGAGGTTGCCGCTGATCCCCAGGGCGCGATGACGAACATGTCACTCTGCCTTTACCCTCTGATAGTCCGCGAACGTGTGCTCGGCGTATTGGGTTTTGGCACTTCGCGCGAGAATGCCTTCACCGAAGATGATCTTTCCTTCCTTAGTCAGGTTGCCAATCAAATTGCGCTGGCCGTTGAGAATTCTCTTGCATATGGGCAAGTTTCCGAACTCAGGGACAAGCTCACGCGGGAAAATGTCTATCTTGAATCCGAGATCCGCAGCGAACTTTATTTCGAAGAGATTGTCGGAAATAGCGAGCCCCTTCGCCGCGTACTGCAAGAAATCGAGATTGTGGCGCCTGCCGATTCCACTGTGCTCATTTATGGAGAGACCGGCACCGGAAAAGAGTTAATCGCTCGGGCGCTGCATAATCTTAGCTCCAGGAAGTCGAACGCCTTTGTGAAGCTCAATTGTGCGGCGATTCCTACGGGGCTACTCGAGAGCGAGCTGTTCGGCCACGAAAAGGGTGCGTTTACCGGCGCCATCACGCAGCGGGTCGGCCGCTTCGAACTGGCGAATCGCGGGACCATATTCCTGGATGAGGTCGGCGAAATCCCGCTGGAGTTGCAGCCAAAACTCTTGCGAGTGCTCCAGGAGCGCGAGTTTGAGCGGCTCGGCAGCACGAGAACCGTGCGCACCGATGCACGGTTGATCGCCGCGACGAATCGCGATCTTAAGACCATGGTCGAGGGGCAGAGATTCCGCTCTGATTTGTATTATCGGCTAAATGTCTTTCCCATCCGAGTGCCGTCATTGCGGGAGCGAAAGGAAGATATCCCTCAATTGGTCCGCCACTTTGTCAAGGAATTCAGCCGCCGGAATCAGCGGGTGATCGACACCATTCCGTCTGAAACCATGCAGGCGCTGGTCCGCTATCACTGGCCAGGTAATATTCGAGAGCTTCAAAATGTGATTGAGCGGGCTGTCATTATCTCGCGAGGCCCTGTGCTGAATGTCGCCCTGACAGAACTCACTCCGGATGTGGCTTCGACTTCAGCTCCTGTAATCACTGCCGCCAAATCGGCGTCCCATGAGAGCCTTCAGGAGATGTTGAAAGAGACGGAGCGGAATCAGATTCTGCGTGCTCTGGAAGATGCGAATGGAGTCGTTGCAGGCCCAAGCGGAGCCGCGGCGCTCCTTGGAGTGAAGCGTTCGACGCTTCAGCTCAGAATGCAGAAGCTTGGCATCCGGCTCTCGCGAACTGCCGTTGACGATCGGAAACAAACACCGAGATAAGCAAAGCAGGCGAACGATGCCGTTCAGAACGTCCGCCGACATTTTCTCGCGTTCCTCACAGTCTCGATCGGCAAATAAGATTTGCGTCTATTGGCGCGATGGCATTTGGCCAACTTTCTAGCAGATTCATTTCTGATGCGGGGTTTCCCTTATAGGCTTCGATTTCCGATCCACAAAGAGCTTGGTCTTACACGACGCCGCACAGAGCTGATCGGATTGTTTCCTTCAAAAAGCTCACTGCGGATATAGTGCGCGTAGAGGGCGCTCAGGTAGTCCTGGCCTTTGCTTTGGATGCCAGTGCGAGATCAAGTCCACACAGCCATTTCTTGCAGGCCACAGCCTTGATATTATTGAGCGCCACATTCCCAATTCAAAAGGATGTGGTTTCGGAAATGGGCTTCGTAGTTCCGAATCGTCGTTGACAACCGATCAACGTCAGGATCACAGAGTTCGTGAACCTGAAAGTGATCCCAGGCCTCAGTCATCGACGCGCACCCGATCTTCTGAACATTGCCTTCGGTGTTAATTTCGGTCCGAGGATTATCGACTCACAACCGCCATTTCCTGAAGTCTGATTACCAATGTGTTGCCGATGGTAGTACCGCAAGCCTTTCATTGCAGTGGTAAACTACTGCAGAATCACAAAACAACGAGAGCCTTCTGGAGTTTGCGACGAATGAAACTCTATCGGGATCATTATCGGCAGGTCGCTGCGAATCGAACACAAAACGGCGAACTGCGCTCTTCTCTGATTGGAGTGTATTTTCATGTCTGCTGGGCCTTGGTCTGTAGCTCTTTCGATTCTCAATGCCGCTTTGAGATTATTTAGACTCTCCGTTCGATTCATCAATTGTTCATGTCTGGCGCTCCTGCTGCTCCTGGCCGGCGATGCGGCGAATGCACAGGCGCAAATCCAGACTCTGAGCCATCATGTCCGCAGCGAAGTTCTCAGCGGCAAGGCAGCGCTCGTTGGGCCGCTCGCGCCCGATCAGCAGTTGAACCTCTCCATCGTGTTGCCCTTGCGCAATCAGGAGCAGTTGACTAGCTTGCTGGGGCGCCTGTACAACCCGTCGAGTCCGGACTACCGGAAATTTCTCACTGTGCAAGAATTCGCCGGCCAATTCGGCGCCACTGATGCGGATTACCAGGCTGTGGTCTCCTTTGCGCAAGCAAACGGTCTGACGGTTACTGGGAGTCACGCGAACCGGCTCGTCGTTCCCGTCACGGGTACGGTTGCGCAGATCAACCAGACTTTTAACGTGAGGATGAATCTCTATCAGCATCCGGCGGAGAATCGAACGTTTTATTCGCCGGATCGCGAACCATCGCTCGCATTGGACATACCGGTTGCCCACATCGCGGGGCTGAACAACTTTTCGAAACCGCAGTCGATGCTAGTGCCGGGACAGAACGTGGCGCCGACCGCCGACGTTACGGGCTCCGGTCCCGGCGGTTCCTATCTGGGCAGCGACATGCGCGCGGCCTATTACGGCGATACGAAGCTCACGGGCACCGGGCAGGCGGTGGGCATTTTCGAATTTGATGGCTACTTCCTCAGCGATGTGAATTTAACCTTCAGCAATGCGGGCCAATCCAATAGCGTGCCGATCAACAACGTGCTGCTCGACGGCGTAACCGGAAACCCGACGGAGGGCGACGACGGTGAGCAGGTCCTGGATATTGTTCAGGCAATTGGCATGGCGCCGGGACTCAGCCAAGTGCGCGTCTACATCGGAAACAACGATGTCGACATTCTCAGTTCGATGGCTTCAGAGAACATTGCCAAACAGTTGAGTTGTTCGTGGGGTTGGCGGCCGGACGACCCTGCGACGGACGACGTGTTCTTCCAGGAGTTTGCCGCGCAGGGACAGGAATTCTTCGCGGCTTCCGGAGACAACGGAGCGTTTGATGCCTCCATTTCCCCTTTTTTTTATCCCGGAGAAGATGCTTACGTAACGGCAGTGGGCGGAACACACTTGACCACTACCGGAGCTGGAGGCGTCTGGGCTTCGGAGACGGCATGGAACTCCACGGAACCGGGAACTCCCTACGTATTTGGTAGTGGCGGCGGCATCAGCCCCGACAATATTCCGATTCCGAGCTGGCAGAGCGGACTTGCCACTGGGTCGAATGGCGGCTCCACTACTTTGCGTAATGTACCCGACGTCGCGATGGAAGGTGACTTCGACAACTACATGTGTTCGATGGGGTCATGCTTCGGCGATGGCGCGGGGACCAGTTTTGCTGCTCCGCGCTGGGCTGGGTTCATGGCGCTAATCAATCAGCAGGCACTAGAGGCGGGCAATGCGCCGGCGGGAGGTCTGGGATTCATCAATCCGGCGATCTATTCAATCGGTACGGGTTCCAGCTACAACAGCGACTTACACGACATCACTGCGGGGAATAACGACACTCAGGGCCAGCCCACGTGGTTCAACGCCGTTACAGGATATGACCTTGTTACTGGTTGGGGAAGCGCCAACGGGCAGGCCTTGATCGATGCCTTGGCCGGACCGCAAGTGCCAGGCTTCTGGATGTCGTCTTCGATGGCGAATGTGTCGGTCAACCAGGGTACGTCCAGTACTACAACCATAACGGTCACTGACGCAGGCGGTTTCTCGGGCCACGTGACGCTGGCAGTTACTTCAGCGCTGCCCACGGGAGTGACCGCATCGTGGGGCACGAATCCGACCTCAGGTAGCAGCGTCCTGACGCTGACTGCCAGCGGCACTGCTCCTGCAGGAACGGCGACACTGACAATCACTGGAACCTCGGGAAGCCTCAAGCAGACAACGAATGTTTCTGTCAGCGTGCATGCGCCGACATTCACACTCACTGCTTCTCCCAGCACGGTGAGTCTGAACGAGGGCGGCTCTGCCACGCCGACAATTACAATGACGCCGGAATATGGCTTTACCGGAAGTGTGAAGCTCTCCGTGTCAGGTCTGCCGAGCGGGGTTACTGCTTCGTGGGGCACTAACCCCACATCAGGGACCAGCGTGTTGACCTTGAATGCGACGAGCAGCGCAATCCCAGGACCCGCTACGCTGACGCTCACCGGAACATCTGGCAGCCTGACCGTGACGTCGACAATTTCCTTAACGGTCTATGCGCCCAGCTTTACCCTATCAAGCACCGGCTCCATAAATATCGGTCTAGGTAGTTCCGACAGCGGCTACGTGTTCGTGAACGATCAAAACGGTTTCACGGGTACGGTGAAGCTTTCGATTTCGGGTTTGCCGGCAGGCGTCACCGCTTCGTTCTCACCGAATCCCTCAACGGGTAATAGCATGCTCACATTGAGCGCCAGCAGTTCCGCGAGCGTGGGTACGAGCACGCTGACGATCACCGGGACCTCGGGCACCCTCACGTCGACGACAACAGTGACACTGGGCGTCTTCACGCCGACCTTCACCTTATCAGGGGGAGGGAGTGTTGCAGTGGGCCAGGGAAACAGCACGTCGACCTACATCTACGTCAATCCGCAATACGGATTCTCAGGCAGTGTCACACTTGCTGTCTCCGGCTTGCCTGCAGGCGTGACTGCGCTCTGGAATCCTAACCCCACAACGGGGAGCAGCCAACTCTCGTTCGCAGCCAGCAGCACGGCAACACCTGGGCAGTACCAGCTTACAATCACCGGAACTTCGGGCTCACAGAGCGCAAAAACAACATTGACTCTGGGCGTCTACGTACCGACGTTCACCCTCTCGGGCGGGGGTCTGAACATCGGCCAGGGAACCTCGGGTACGACTTATATTTACGTGAATCCCGAATATGGATTCACAGGGAGTGTCAACCTTGCGGTCTCGGGACTCCCCAGCGGCGTGACCGCATCCTTCTCTCCCAATCCAACGACATCGACCGGCACCTTAACGTTGACCGCAAGCAGCACAGCCACGCTCGGACAGTACACGCTGACCATTACCGGAAAATCCGGTACGCAGACAGCGACCACTACTGTCTCGCTCGGCGTCTATGTTCCTAGTTTCACGCTTCTCAGCGAGGGCTCATTGAATATCGGCCAAGGCACATCGAGCACGGCATGGGTCGATATCTTTTCTCAATATGGATTTAATAGCGGTGTCACCTTCTCCGTTTCAGGCCTACCCAGCGGTGTCACCGCGTCCTTTTCTCCGAACCCGACGACCGGAGTACAGAGCACCCTGACCTTGACCGCGAGCAGTACGGCCGCGCTCGGGCAGTACACGTTGACCATCACCGGAACATCCGGCTCGCATACTGCCTCGACACCACTCACCCTCGGTGTCTACACTCCGACATTCACGCTAGGCGGAGGCGGGACCGTAAGTGTCGGGCAGGGAAGTTCGGGAACGTCCTATTTTTATATATCTCCCGAATACGGATTCAGTGGCAGTGTGAGCCTGGCCGCTTCGGGTTTACCCAGCGGTGTGTCAGCATCCTTTTCTCCGAATCCCACAACCGGGACATCGAGCACGCTTACGGTGACTGCAAGTAACTCCGCCCCGACTGGGCAGTACACGGTGACCATTACCGGCACCTCAGGAACCCAGACAGCATCCACCATATTGACGCTGGCGATCAGTGCGCAAAGCTTTACGATTGCTGATTATCCGGGCAGCGTGAGCATGAACGAGGGAGCTACCTCAACCTCCAACATTTCGATCAGCCCACAATACGGATTTACCGGAAATGTCACACTGTCTGCATCGGGCCTGCCCAGCGGCGTGACCGCATCCTTCTCTCCGAACCCTGCAACCACCGGCAGCACGTTGACGCTGACAGCAAGCAGCAGTGCCATGCCTGGGAACGCA
The DNA here is from genome assembly GCF_025685625.1 of Acidicapsa acidisoli. Lineage (NCBI taxonomy): Bacteria > Pseudomonadati > Acidobacteriota > Terriglobia > Terriglobales > Acidobacteriaceae > Acidicapsa > Acidicapsa acidisoli. The sequence goes on along the minus strand of NZ_JAGSYI010000007.1, from coordinate 149,804 downwards.
ACCGTGACGATAACCGGCACATCGGGAAGCCTAACCGCGAGCACAGGTATTGCGTTGACGATCAATTCACCTGGATTCACGCTCTCCGACGCTCCAAGTCAGGTGAACATTCTTCCGGGAGCATCTGGAGAATCAACGGTGCTTATCGCACCTCTGAATGGATTCAGCGGAAATGTCAGTCTGTCCGTTACAGGTTTGCCCACCGGCGTGACCGCTTCCTTCTCTCCAAATCCAGCTTCGCTGAACAGCACTCTCACTTTGACGGCAAGCAGCAATGCCAGCGCGGGCACCGCGACAGCAACCGTGACTGGTACATCAGGTGCTTTGACCGCGACAGCCCCGCTAATTGTTACCGTGCGCAATGCCTCCGCTGCGACCTCTACCTCTCTTACACTCACCTCGTCGGGCAAAGCTATAACGACCGTTGCCGCGGGCACACCGGTGACACTGACTGCTGCAGTGAACGCTGGGTCCACGACCTTAACGCAAGGACAGATCAATTTTTGCGACGCAACCGCAACCTCATGCGCTGGCATTCATCTTCTGGGCAGCGCGCAATTGACCAGTTCAGGCACAGCCGCTCTGACGTTTATCCCTGGAATGGGAAGCCACAGCTACAAAGCCGTCTTTGCCGGAACAAATGCAAATGCGATCAGTTCCTCGGCGGAGTCCAATTTGACGGTGACGACGTCGGTGGCTACAACGACCACGATTACTAAAAGCGGCAGTCCGGGGACCTACACATTGACAGCAACGGTGACTGGACAAGGCTTGCTTGCGCCCACGGGCACAGTGTCTTTCCAGGACACATCGAATGGGGATGCTTCCGTCGGCAGCACGGCTCTGGGCGGAAGCAAGAGCACCGTGACCTGGCTGAATACGCAAACGCTTGCAACCGGGCCGTATCCGCTCGCAATGGCGGCAGGCGACTTTAACGGAGACGGAATCCTTGATCTTGCGATGGTGGTCCAGAACTCGGACACTTTGACCATTCTCATGGGGAAGGGGGATGGGACATTCTCAGCGGCGCAATCAAATCCACCAGCTGGCGAGTACCCCTATTCAGTGGCAGTCGGAGACTTCAACATGGATGGGAAGGTCGACCTGGCAATCGCGAACGCTGCTAGCGATAATATGACGATTCTGCTGGGGAATGGCGACGGAACATTCACCGCTTCTCCGACCAGCCTACAAACGGGAGTCGCTCCAGGATCGATCGCGGTGGCCGACTTCAACCACGATGGAATTCCGGATATTGCTGTCGCGAACTCCGGGAGCAACACAGTCACGATTCTGCTGGGCAATGGGGATGGCTCCTTCACCCCATCGGCTTTGTCGCCACAAACAGGCATCGATCCTAGATCGATGATGTCTGCGGACTTCAACAGCGATGGTATACCCGATCTTGCCGTAGCTAACGAAGGGTCCAACACGGTCACGGTCTTGCTCGGCAACGGAGATGGGACATTCGTTCCCACCGCAAGTCCGGCTACCGGCCCTTACCCCTTTGGATTGGCGATCGGAGACCTCAACGGGGACGGTATACCTGATCTGGCAGTTGCCAACGAGACCAGCAATAACGTGACTGTTCTGTTGGGCAATGGCGACGGAACTTTTACCGCTGCCTCCGCCTCTCCTGTGGCAGGCGATCAACCTATGTCCCTCGCTGTCGGAGATTTCAACGGAGACGGTATATCTGACCTGGCCGTCGCCAACTATTTCGGCAATAACGTGACGGTCCTGTTGGGCAATGGCGACGGCACATTTACGTCTGGAGCAATTCCCGCAACGGGAGCCGAACCGTATGCATTGGTAGTCGGGGATTTCAACGGTGACGGCATTCCCGATCTCGCCACAGCGAACTATTACGGCAATTCAGCCACTATCCTTGCTGCACAATTGACACACACCGTCACCGCAGTCGCAACGGGCATTTCCCCTCTCGGCTCCGGAACGCACAACGTTGAGGCAAGCTATCCCGGAGACAGCGACTACAAGTCCAGTCTCTCTACCACGGTTCCACTAACCGCAGATTATGTAACGCCCACTATCGTGATGACTCCTTCTCCATCGAACATCACGACGGCAACTGCATTCACCGTTGCAGTCACTGTCAATGGCGGGAACGGCAACCCCACTCCAACCGGCTCTGTGACACTCGCGAGCGCTACCTACAACCAGCAACAAACGCTATCGGCGGGCTCGACAACCTTCAGCCTTACTGCTGGAACCCTGCCTGTTGGGAGCGACACGCTAACCGCGACCTATACTCCGGACGCTTCAGGCGCCATCACCTACACGAGTGCAACACAGTCCGCCACGATCACGGTCTCGGCCCAGATCGGCTCGGTAGCTCCCACAGTCACAGTAACGCCCTCGTCCGCCAACATCACCAACACGGAAAGCGACATCGTGAAGATCTCGATCGCAGGAGCTTCCGGACAAGCAACGCCGACCGGAATCGTCATTCTGTCGAGCGGCTCCTATAGCGCCCCCCAAACTCTGTCAGGCGGCTCGGCCAGCTTCACTATCGCGCCGGGAACGTTAAACAGTGGCGCCAACACATTGACGGCAGCCTACTCCGGCGACAGCACCTACGCGGCTGCGAATGGGACCGCGTCGATCACCGTTTCCCCGGTTGTGGTTACTTTGCCCACACCATCTCCTGTTTCGCCCGGAAACACCGCAACTGCGACGGCCACCTTTATGGCGGGCAACAACTACTCAGGCACGATGAACCTGACCTGCACGTTGACCGCTTCGCCAAGCGGTGCGCAGAGCCTACCAACGTGCACACTCAATCCAACGAGCATCACCCTCCAGACCGCTGGCACTGCGACCACAACGTTCAGTGTGAGCACAACAGCAGCGTCGAGCGCGTCTCTCGCTCTACCAAAGCGAATGAATGTCTGGGGTCTCGGCTCCGGCGGTTCGGCGCTGGCTCTTGTCGCGGTGTTTGGGGTCTCCTCGCGCCGCCGTCGCTGGTTGTCAATGCTGGTTCTCCTCAGCCTGACCGTTGTTGCGGCAGGAGTCATCGGCTGCGGAGGCGGCAGCGGAAGCGGTTCATCGAGTCAGAGCCTAGGAACGCCAGCTACTACGGCCGGCAACTACACGTTTACTGTGACCGGAGTGGATTCGTCTAACGCTAAAATCACGACCTCGGTGAACGTTACGATCGCCGTGCAATAGCTTTTGTGCGCAGACGAATGGCCGAAGCCGAGAGGAGGGCACGGAACAGACTTGCGGGAGATGCAGAGGTGGTGCCATGTCCACCTTCACTGGGAAATCTAATGCCAACTTGATCCGGCCTGCTGACACCCACTTGCGACGGGTTGCGCGTAAACAGATGGGTAGGGCCATCGATATGGACACGATACTCGACCTGATCGACAGGTCTATGATTTTCTTGCCAATTGTCGGTCATGCCCACTGAGTCCCAGCGGGCAGTCGGGTATCGTGGCGGTGGCATTTCGAGGTCTCGGCACCGAGTCTTGGAACGTCTCAAGCGCGTTCTCCGCAGTTCAATAAAGATACACAGGTGCTAAACCTGTAACCTCCTCATGTTCAAAGAAGGAGCGCGACAATGAAAATCTATAAGGTGGAACAGCCTGATGGAGACTTTCTCGAAGCGGTAGCGCCGGACCCGATTGCGAAGGCTGGCGAGGTTCTCGTTCGAATTCATGCAAGCGGCGTTAACCCTCTGGACATCAAAATACGGGCTGGCCAAGCTGCTCATGCCAGGCAGCCACTACCCGCCGTGCTCGGTCTCGATATGGCTGGTGTAGTGGAAGAAGTCGGAGAAGGAGTAACCGAATTCAAGCGTGACCATGAAGTCTTTGGCATGACGGGCGGAGTGGGAGGCCTACAGGGTTCTCTCGCTGAGCTTGTTGCCGCCGACGCCAGGTTACTCGCGCATAAACCGTCGAAACTCTCGATGCGGGAGGCCGCGGCTCTTCCGCTCAGTACGATCACGGCCTGGGAAGGCCTGGTTGATCGCGCCGGAGTCCATGCGGGGCAAAAGGTTTTGATTCACGCTGGTGCAGGCGGTGTAGGGCATATCGCAGTACAAATTGCGAAAGCCCGTGGAGCGGAGGTCTTCGCTACTGTGTCCGCGGATAAGACCGAGATCGCGACGGGGTTTGGCGCAACTCCTATCGACTATAAAGCTCTTTCACTGGCGGAGTACCTTGCAAAATATACCGACGGTGCGGGCTTCGACGTTGTCTACGACACGGTCGGCGGCAAGACGCTGGACGATTCTTTCGCTGCCGTTCGCCGTTACACCGGTCACGTGCTGAGCTGCCTCGGCTGGGGTACGCACGCTCTCGCTCCGCTGTCCTTCCGAGGAGCAACGTATTCCGGCGTGTTCACGCTGTTGCCGCTCATCACAGGTGAAGGCCGCCAGCATCACGGGGAGATTTTGGCTGCAGCCGCAAAGATGGCCGATGAGGGAAAGCTCAAACCCCTTCTTGCGGCCGAGCGCTTCAACGCTTCAATGATTGGCCAGGCGCATGCACTCGTTGCCTCGGGCTCCTTGGGCAAGGTGGTCATTGAGCTCTAAGACAGTGCCCGTTTCTGTTGCTCTGACCCGAGCCGCAGGAACGAGTCAGTAGGTAACGAAAAACACCGCAGGAGGCAATATCAATCCTAGCGGGAGAAGTACATGAGGCCAATGCCTGTAAGCTTTGTGATAAACGCGACTGGAACTTGACCCGAAGAGCCTGACGATCCGACGGAGCAGAGTTGCAGCTTACGTTGACGGCGTGGAACTCTGGATTTGCGTGATATCAAATCGTCTCGCGAAGTATGTTGCGCCCAACCGCACCGATGCATGCTATCGAGAGATTTTGGCGCTGCTGAGAGACTGTTCCAGTGCGATGCTCCAGTGATATTGTCATTTGCGCCAATAGATATCATTTTCAAGCATCTTTGCGCCCGCCGTGTACCAAGATCTGGCTCGGACGCCCTCACCATTTTATCCACGGAGGACGCGAACACGTTTGATAGAGTGATCGCGACCAATTTGCGCTAACAAACTGTTTGACAATCTGGGAACACAGGTACATCGTGGAGGTGCCTGTAGTAGAGATCAAAAACCTCGTAGGTTGTTCAATGGGTCTTACGATCGATATGTGGAAAGCTTCAGGGCCGCGTTCGACGAAGGCCGCCGGGGCCGTATGTACTTTCCTTTTTTCCCTGATTCTTTTTGGACAGCGTCCAGTTTCCAAGGAGCCTGCGGCGGTCACGTTCGTAGATCCAGAGTGGTCGCACGACCTAACCGATCATACTGTGGTTGCAGACGACAGGTTGAAGGATTTCACGCAGGAGACAGGAATTAGCGTCAAGCATCTGCCGACCCCAGAGACCACGCTGGACCAGTTAGACCTGGTCAGGAAGCTACTTAGTCAGGGGAGTTCTACCCCGGACGTGTCTGGTGTCGATGTGATCTGGCCCGGAGTTTTGAGCGATGAACTGATGGACCTGAAGCCGTATCTGGCGACAGAACTCTCTTCGATCAACGCCGATGTCGCCGCCAGTTACACGGTCAAAGGGAAGCTTGTCGCGGTGCCTTATCATTCCGATATCGGAGTGCTGTTTTACCGAAGGGATTTGCTTCGAAGGTATGGGTACTCCGCGCCGCCCCGTACGTGGGACGAACTCGAGCAAATGGCCGTAAAGATCCAGAACGGCGAGCGCGCCAGAGGCCAAAAAAACTTCTGGGGATTTATATGGCCGGGAGCGGCAGGTGAAGGCTTGACCTGTAACGCCCTGGAATGGCAGATCTCTGAAGGCGGGGGACGCGTCATCGAAACCGACGGCAGAATCAGCGTAAATAATCCGGATGCTATCCGCAGCTGGCAACGCGCAGCGCATTGGATAGGCTGGATCTCGCCGCCCAGCGTGACTTCTCTTCAGGAATGGGATGCCATCGAAGACTTTTACCATCGAGACACAGCAGCTTTTTTTCGTGGGTGGGCGCGGACTTATCTGCTCAGTGTCCGAGATATTCCGTCGATTCGAGACAAGATCGGAATTACGAGCATTCCTGCGGGAAAGAACGCGCAAGCGGCGACTTTGGGCGGTTTTGGGCTGGGAATTTCGCGATCATCAAGGCACAGTGCCGAGGCACTGCAGCTGATCCGATTTTTGATCCATCGGGAGATCGAAATCGAAGAAGCACGCGCCGACTACGAGTCACGGAACTGGCCGGAGTTGTATGATCCGACCGCAATCCTGCGAGCAAGACCAGGTTCCGTAGACACTGGGAAACACCAGGTGAGCGGCGTAGTCGCTCGACCTTCCACAGTTGCAGGAGAGAAATACGAAGAGGTTTCGCGAGCTTATATTCAGGCAGTGCGCTCCGTTTTGCTGGGACAGAGCAAGGCGCCAGAGGCTGCGGCATCGTTGGAACAACAATTGGTGCAGATCACCGACCTCAAGCCGGGACCGCCGAGCCGAAATCGCATTCCAAAGGATAAGAGTCCAGGAAAGGTTTCCGGGTCGCGGCCAGCTGGTGGTTCGACTGGTGCCTCACCGCACCAATACCTGGATTAGATAATGTATGACCCGTTTCTTAAACACTACAGGATTGGCTAGCTGGCTCAGGCAGGCGACCGCCAGCCCCGTTCTTCATCGACTGAGGATTGGCCGTCACCGGGCACTCTGCTTTGCCTTCCTTATTCTGATGATGGTCCTTTGCGATGGTGTTCTGCTTTGGCAGTTACGCGAGGTGCGTTCTCAGGTTGAACTCCTGAAGGGTGTCGACGAAGAACTGATCGAGGTCTTGCGCGTCCATGGTGAGCTTTTCTCGTTTTACGAAGGGCTGGGCGTCGCGGCGCGCTCCGAGGACAAGAATCAGTTCATCACTGGATCGGAAGCACTCAGGAGCGGCGTACAGGACGAGACTCGACGCACTGAGGCCGCGTTCAGTCATTTGCCTTCCGAGGTCAAGGTAGATGAAGCAGTGTTTCCAACGATCGAAACAATCCAGAACACCCTACTGTCTCATTTGGACGCCATCCGAGCATTAGCAGATTCGGGAGAGTGGGCGGCTGTACGGGGTCGAACCGACAAACAAATCCAGCGGCTTGAATTCCTCAGTTCTCAGTTAGTCAAAGACGTAGCCCGCGACGTCGATGAACAGCGCACCCAGGCTGCATTCAAAATTGCGCTCGTCGAACGTAGGATCGTTTTCACCGCATTCGTCACAGGATTCGTGACTCTGTTGACCGCCGGCTTCTTCGGCTGGGCAACAGCGCTACGGATCATTGAAATTCGAATGGAAGCGAGCGAGGAGCGAAAACACGCGGAGGAGGCGCTGCGGCAGGCGCAGTCGGATCTCGCACGCGCAAACCGGGTAAGCAGCATGGGAGAGCTGACGGCCTCGCTAGCGCACGAAGTGAATCAACCGATTGCGGCAGCCGTTATGGACGCCAACGCCTGCCTGCTTTGGTTATCCCGCGATCAGCCTAGTTTGGAGGAGGCGCGCGCGGCTGCATCGAGAATCGTACAAAGCGGAAGACGTGCGGGTGAAATCGTCAACAGAGTGCGTCTGCTCTTCACGAAGGATACTCTGCAACGAGAGTCGGTTGATCTAAATGAAATTATTCGAGAGATGGTGCTTCTCCTGCACAGCGAGGCAATTCAATACGACATATTAATCCGGACGGAACTCGCTGCAGACCTACCTCCGGTCATGGGAGATCGCGTGCAACTGCAACAGGTCCTGATGAACCTCATGATGAACAGCTTCGATGCGATGAGGGACGTGAATGGGACGCGCAAGCTCATCATCCAGTCGCAGCGCGATGAGGATGGTCAGGTACTGATCTCGGTCAGCGATACGGGCGTCGGCCTTCCACAGAAGCAGGTGGACAAGATCTTCAATGCGTTTTTTACCACCAAGACTCACGGCACGGGCATGGGATTGCGGATCAGCCGCTCCATTATTGAATCGCACGAGGGCCGCCTGTGGGCCGACAACAACCATCCGCGCGGCGCAAGATTTTCTTTCACATTACCCTCGAATGGTGAGAAACGCGATTCAGCTGTGTTGGCGGATCGAACGGGGTCCGCTGAGAGCCTCCACGCCAACAAGCCGGTCGTCTGAGTCGATGCATGCGGACTCTGTATTTGCATAGCAATAGATGACGGCGTTCAATTAGTGCTTAGCGTGCACAACATGAACGCCAGCGTGTCCGGGCGCGAGTCCTTGAACGGCGGGACCGAACCTGGACGCGATCTCCTGGAAATTGATGTCTTCGATGGTACAAAATCCGTGCGAGCGAAGAATCGTTGCAATACCAGCCGACTCGAAGTGGCTGACCGAACGTTCATCAATTTTCTTAAGCTGTTCGGTCCGCTCCTTTTCCAATTGCCTTAGCTCTTCTGAGAATGTCTCGGGAGTCTCCATGTAGTCGAACACCACCTCCGAGTTCTGGATTGACGACATGTAGTCCAGAGTGCGGCCGATGGCGTCCAGTGTCAGATATGGCACAACCCCGAGCCAAGTGAAAAACGCGGGCGAGTTCTGCTGAAAGCCTGCGGCGAGGAGCTTCTCTCCCATACCTTCCCGCTCGAAATCGACTGGCACGAGTATTAGCGATGGCGGAAGTGCGATTTGAACTTTAGCCAAGCGCTCGCATTTCGATGCCTGCGTCGCGGGGTGGTCGATCTCATAGATACGGATCTCAAGTGCGCCATGGGGATTCCGGAGAGCGAACGTGTCGAGTCCGGCTCCAAGGATGACGATCTGCCGAATCCCTCTTTTGACAGCTCTTGACAAAGCATCTTCCGCAATCCGGCTTCGCGCGGTGGTGAACAGACGTCCGATGCTGGCCAAGGGGTGTTGGTTCGCAAATTGAAGCACGTCCTTTTCGTCTTCACATAGAATCTTCATGGCAAATGGGTCATAGAGGATTGAGCCATGATCGAGCACCTGATGAGCGGCTCGTTGTCGGGCGACTATCAGGGCTGTGCGGCTGAATTCATCAGGCTTCATGTTCGAGGTCTCCGTTCTCATCAATAGCCGATCGCACGAGTTATCGTGTGCACGACTTGCGCGGTGCGCACCGATATCTTCCGTTCAATTGGGTACCTCCCGAATCCGGTCCCAAGAGGAGCTCTAAATCCGTCACGCGGCCAGTCCGCCAGAACTCGTACATGCCGCCCAATGGAATCACGAGAGCAGCCAAGAGGCGTCGATGGAGATGCATGCGATCCAGTATAAGGAAGCATCCATGAGTTCGGGCTGTATCGTCGCCAATCCGTCAGTCCTCCTTAGCCAACAGCCTGCCATCAACCATGCAACTGACTGATCAGCGTCGGTTGGGATCTCTGTCGACCAGAACGCCAAATTCGGCCCTTTCCAATCGGACGGCAGGATTAGCCCCCGAAAACGCGTTAGCGTCCGGGAGCATCGTGGCCTCCGGTTTATAGTCCACATTTGCCTAACCACGCTGCTCGGGTCGTAGCGTCTGTTCCGGAGTAGAATCGCAGATGCGTTGTCCAGATCTTCGCATCAGGTCACAGACACATGCTTAAAGTCTTCTGCGCTCCTACCCGATACACGCAAGGCCCCCAGGCCACAGAGCAACTTGGCGCCGAAATCCGCAACCTTGGGCTCGATGGACCAGCCATCATTGTTGCCGGAAGCAGTGCTATCCGGCTCCTCTCCGCGACCTGGAGGAGGACGTTCCTGGAAGCCGGGATCAAACATCAAGTTCTCCCATTTGCAGGTGAATGTACTGCGGCGGAAATTCGCCGGGGAGCCGAGTCGGCGCGAGCTGCACATGCGCGGGTTGTGATTGGGGCGGGAGGCGGAAAAGTCCTGGACACGGCCCGGGCCATCGCCGCTGATCTCTCGCTTCCTGTGATCAACTGTCCGACCATAGCCTCCAGCGATGCTCCATGCAGTGCTCTTTCCGTTATCTACACGGAAGCTGGTGCTGTGGAGGAGTATCGCATTTACCGCCGTAATCCTGATCTTGTACTGGTGGACACATCGATCATTGCCAAGAGTCCCGTGCGGCCTCTGGTGGCAGGTATGGGCGATGCTCTCGCGACCTGGTTTGAGGCCAGGGTCTGCGTTGAGGGTGGCGTGAAGAACATGCGTGGCGGAGCCTCTACGCGGAGTGCTCTCGCTTTAGCGGAGCTTTGCTACAAGACGCTCCTTGCGGATGGCGTGGCCGCCGTCGAAGCACTTCATCAACAGGAAGCCACCGACTCTCTTGAACGATTGGTCGAGGCTAACACGCTTCTTTCCGGGCTTGGGTTTGAATCTTCCGGTCTTGCCGCAGCTCACGCCATTCACAATGGCCTTACCACCGCGCCTGGCACACATGACTACATGCATGGCGAAAAAGTTGCGTTCGGGCTCATCGCTCAGCTCATGCTCGAGTCGCAGCCGCAGTCCGTTGTTGACGAAGTCCTCGCATTCTCCAGCAGTGTAGGTCTTCCCATCACATTTGCCGATATCGGTATTCGTGAACCCAGCCGGGAATTGCTCGAAACGATAGCTAGACGAGCCACAATTCCGAATGAGACCATACACAACGAACCGATCACTATGACGGCGGAACTGGTCGTGGAGGCCATGCGAGCCGCCGATTCCGCCGGGAGTTCCTTTTGGCAATCCATATCGAGGCGCAATCGCTCCTGATTGCCTCCGGTTTGGGACAGGTCGGACGCGGGCCTTGCGGTCGCCGACTATCGAAAACAAAACCAGCGGATATCCAGGGTCGTATGAGTCGGAATTAGCTTGCCGTGGTCAATGACGGCTCTTCAGGAACGTGTTGAAAAATGCTCCGAGGCAAAGGGCAGTTATATCGAGAGCACTGTCGCGAGCGGCCTCGGCGATCCTTGGGGTGTAGCCGTCGATGCAGCGGGCAACGTGTATATCGCCGATGACATCAATTCCCGCGCATTAAAGGAGACTCCTTCGAACGACACTACTCCCAGAGCATCATTGCAAGCAGTCTCAGCGGCCCGCTGGGAATTGCGGTCGACGACAACGAAAATGTCTACATTGCCGACACCTCAAATAATCGCGTGCTGAAAGAGACTCCATCAGCAGGCGGATACTCTCAATCCATTCTTAGTTTCAGGTTCCCCGTCGGTGTCGCCATAGCCGGGAATGGAAATCTGTATGTCTCAGGAGAATACTACGATTCGGTTCAGGAGCTGGACCTTACAGATCCGCCAAGCCTCGACTTTGCAAGCACGGTCTATGGTCTTACTAGCAGCGATAGCCCGAAGACTGTAACCGTGATGAATTCAGGCAACACTGCTCTGACCTGTGTCCACAGGTCGCGACTTTTGGACGCAACTTGTCAATAACCGGATGTCAATACGGACACCACGCCACGCTTACAGTGTTCCCGATTTTTGGGCAAGTTCAACTTTTGTCGACCGCCCACTCAATGCCGTCGATAAGGGCCTTCGCAAGATAGCGCGCGTTGTTTCTGCGAATTGATTATTATAATGACCCACGGTAAGCGCTTGGCGTCATTCCTGTAATACCCCGGAAAACGCGGGCCATGTGATGCTGATTGGCGAAGCCGCTTGACTTGGCGATGTCAGTCAACGAAGTACGGGGATTGCGCATCAAGGTTTGCGCTCTTTGCACTCGCCGGTCAAGCAGAAACTGATAGGGCGTCTTCCCTGTGCTCTCGCGGAAACTCCGAATGAAATGCGATGTGCTCAATCCAGCCTCGTTTGCCAACTCATCCAGTCGAAGGTCTCCTTCCAAACGCGCTTCCATCAACGCGATAGACCGACGCAGAATCGATGGCGCCATCCCTCCAACGGAATTCTCTATGAGTGGTGCATCGGCGGAATAGTGGTGAATAAGGTGGCTCGCTAACGCTGCTGCTATGGCGTCCAGAAAGAAGGCGCCGCTTTGGAAGCCTTGGCGCTTTTCGTAAAGGAGAACCTCCATGAGTCGGCGCATGGTCTGATCTTGAAGCCCGTGACGCTCCTGCAGTTCTACGCGCGGATGTTGGATACCGCGTAGAGTTTGCTCGAGGATTTCATTCCGTAGAAGCACGAGAGCAACGCTTGCCGGGTTTCGCATCTCCATGTGCCGCGGTTGGTTGAATTCGCAAATCGAGAGACTGCCGGAGCTCGCGTCTATTGACAACAGCCCCTTTGAGCTATGCCAGTTTGCAGAGTAATCGGAGAGAATCAAACCGAGACGAACTTTGCCGACAGCTGGAAGTATCCAATTTCCTTGAGGTGCTGCGACCTCGGCCACATCTACCGGTATAGATTCTTGTTTAGCAGTCTGCCGAATGGCCAACGGAGCAGTCTTTGAGTCTAAGCTGAGTCCATGATTCATAGTCGTTTTCCACACCACCCGTATCGAAGGGTGAAAGCTCTCCTGCAACATATCGAGCTTGCTTGCATTCGATCAAACGACTAGGGACACTTGCAAGCACATTTAATCAGATTCTCGGCGAAACCGAGCGGTCGCAAATTACTGCATCGCATTGGACCTCTATCTTATCTGAACCTTCTCCGCAGAAGCGATTTCTCAGTAAACGGGGATGGGTAATCAGCCATTGAGTTCAACGACAAAATAAGCACCAATCCGGCTTGCGTAGGGGATACTCGCAGCGACCGATGAAATTCTGCCTTCATTGATTCGAAGGACAGCATTCATTCTCCTCCAATTCTCGCAAAACATTCTCATGTAATTTACTTGTGTCTAAAAGCGATTTTCTGTGTCGAATTTCGCTCGAATCATTCATTGTGAAGCAATGACAGTGCGACTGCGCAGTCTCGAAGCCATCGAAACTTGTGTGCTGGGAATTAGTGCAACCAGACACAATAAACATGGAGGACAAAGATGAAAAAATCACACACTGCAATGACGCTACTCACAAGGGTTCTCTTGACCGCAGCTACCGCTTTCGCTCAGTCTTCAGATCGATTGCCGGTGACTGATGCAGAGAAGATCGCAGACGCACTACGCGCGGGTCCCGCTTTCATTACAAAGGACGCGACTCTGCTCGATTGGCCGACGACATCTGGAGGTGAATACCGGCTCCTTCGCAAAGGATCGAACGAATGGACATGTCTTCCAGCCATTCCGGGATATTCGCACGATGAGCCAGGATGCTTCGACTCAATATTCCTGCGCTGGATGCAGGACAGCCTTGCCGGCCGCACGCCGAACATTGATCGTATCGGCATCTCGTACATGTATCTTGGCGCCTGGCAATCGGCGAAGGGCTCCGGCCATGAGGCCCACGTTGGCCCACACCTGATGATCGTCAGTCCCCATCAAGACGACTTTGAGGGATTGAATCCGGACCCATCAAACGGAATGCCTTACGTGATGCATTTGCCAAATCGTCCTGACCTATATCTGGTTATGCCAATTCGGCACTGGGACGAATAGCAGACCGCGGATGACGTATATTCGACTATCTTGCCCACCCCTTTAGGCAACCAAACTTTACGTCGCCGATTTCAGCGATCCCGAGGTGCTTCAAGTGACAGAAATTTTGTTTTGGCAAAACGGAACTGAACGGCGGGCTAGTTTGTTTGCACGGTTTCCGGACGTCAACGCAAAGAGCAGGAGTCAACGGCATCGTGAAACCCTCCACAACTGAAAAGAGATCTGAGACTTATGAAAAATGAGATTGCAATCCCGGGGACGTTTCTGGGCGTCGGCTATACGAGAGACAGGGCCGGACTTTCACTGAAGGTGTGCGCATGTCTCTGCCACAGCCGGGATCTGAGCAGAAGGAAAAGATAAATGATGAATTCATGTAACCGGCTCGATGCGAAGACCGGACAACTCTGCCAGGACGCGCGTCTCGAGCGGTATCAAGTACCGGATATGAATCGTGCAGACACAGTTGCGTCTATTCGCGATAACTCAGATGAAAGGAGAGAAGAGGAAGATGGCCAACTAGTATCCGTAGCGCGACGCGGATCATCAGAGTCGGTTGACGATTTGTGGAGGATCTACTCACGGCGCTTGTATCGAACGATCTATTCGATTACAAGAAGTCCCGAAGACGCTGAGGATGCATTGCAAGATGCCTTTTTGCGGGCATATTTATCACTCGATCGCTTCGAGGGTCGATCAACAGTTTACTCATGGCTCACGCGGATTGCGATAAACTCCGCCCTCATGGTCCTCCGCAAGCGGCGGGCCCGGTCTGAAGTATCACTCGGCCCGAATGGGCAATCCGGAGAAGATACTCCGCATTTCGACTTGAAAGATACTGCTCCAGACCCGGAAGAGATCTTCGGTCAACGCCAGCGGCAAAGCTGCCTTTTTCATGCAATTCAGAACCTCGAACCCAGTCTGAGAATTCCAGTGCTGATGCAGATGATGCAGGGATGTTCCGTCAAGCAGATCGGTCGTGCACTAGGTATCTCTGCTCCGGCCGTCAAGTCCCGTCTGCATCGGGCTCGCTTACGGCTTTGTGCGGCTTCCATCTTGAAGTATTTAGCAATTAGCTCAGGAAACTCACTGAGTTCGCGATGGCCACGCCGCGTCAAGACGCTCGCTGTGAAAGAAAACTAACCCACTTCGATTCGGAAGGCGGCTGCGATTCCTTCCCAGTACGACGTTATCTTGCTGAGCGTAAAAAGCTACGCTCTCGCTGCCGCGATCGATGACTTCGCGCCCTCAGTGGGACCACAAACGGTCATCATTCCTGTGCTCAACGGTATGCAGCACATGGACGCGTTGAGACAGAGGTTTGGCGAGAAATCCGTGCTGGGCGGGGGTTGCTTCGTAGCCACTGAAATCGACGCACAGGGCCGGATAATCCAGCTTGCCGATTTCCAAAACCTCACCTACGGCGAACTGGACGGCAAAATGACTTCTCGGATTGAAGCAGTGCATGATGCTTTTCGTGGAGCTGGATTTGACACCGCCATTTTGCGGGATATGTGGCAGAAGTGGGTGTGGTTGGCCAGCGTCGGAGCTGTCACGTGTTTGCTTAACGGAAGCATCGGCGAAATCGCGGCGGTCCCCGGCGGCGCTGAGTTAACTCTCTCAGTATTTCATGAATGCACCTCAATCGCGGGGGCTTGTGGCTATCCGCTCTCGGAGACATTCCTGGCAGAGAAGAGCCCTCAACTTACTGCCCCTGGTTCTCCGTTGACCACGTCGATGTATCGCGACCTCAAGGATCAAGCACCTGTCGAGGTGGAGAGTATTCTTGGGGATCTTATAGAACGCGGGCGGAAACAAGGCGTCTCCGCGCCACTCCTCCAAGCGGCATTTGTCAGGTTAACCATTTATCAGCAGGGGCGCGCTGCCGTGAAGGCTGCTGCCAGTTGAGCGCCGAAAGCACTTCCAGGTGCCGGTTCGCCTGGGAGTATTTCGCCGTGGCAAGACGGGGTTGAGCCTGACCCGGACTCCGCCGGCTCTTTTTCTCCAAACCTCTGATCAATTTTTTGTAGGACTTTCACTAAAGGGAGAACGCTACTTGGTCTCGGAGGATAAGCCAATGAGTACATGCGAACTGGACAAAGAGAGATACCGCGACATCATCGAAGACTATTTCCGCCATTCATTTTAGAAGCAGTCTCCTGGCGTGGATTGCGCCCAAGGTTGTTTGCGGTTATTGTTTTCCATGAAGCGTGTAAACATCCCATTCTTCCAAATCTTTTCAGAGCAACGATGACCGACCAAGAGACTCAGGTTCTGATTGTGGGAGCCGGCCCGACGGGACTGGCTCTAGCGTGTGATCTCGCGCGCCGTGGCCTCCAGTTCCGAATCATCGATAAGGCACAGACTTACTTCATCGGTTCGAAGGGTAAAGGGCTGCAACCTCGCAGTCTCGAAGTGATGGACGACTTCGAAATTGTCGAGCAGGTACTGCGCAACGGAAGGTTTCACGTTCCGTTCCGCGGTTACGACGGCACGAAGATACTTGGCGAGAGAGAGCCCCACGAGGGTCGCAATCCGACGCCAAGTACACCTTATGCGAGCCCGCTGCTTACTCCCCAATGGCGCGTGGAAGAAGCACTGCGGGGAGCTTTAGAGAAAAACGGAGGACGGGTTGAGCTTTCGACAGAACTGATTGCCATTGTGCAGGATGGGAATGGTGTGAGGGCAACGCTGCAACAAAGTAAAGGAGAGGAATGCGTTCGCTGCCAGTATTTTGTGGCTGCGGATGGCGGCAAGAGCTTTGTGCGCAAGGTCCTTCAGGTTCCTTTCGAGGGGGAGACGTGGAAAGACGAGCGCATGTATGTGGGCGATGTGTACCTGCGCGGCCTGGACCAGGACGCATGGCATTCGTGGCCGAACCATCCAGACGGCTGGTTGGCGCTCTGCCCTCTGCCTTCCACCGACGCGTTTCAGTTTCAGGCGCAGGTGCCTCCGGGTGATGAGCAAGAGCCGTCGCTAGAGTTATTCCGACGCTTGGTGGAGGAGCGCACGGGCGGTATGGATATCGAACTGACGGGAGCGTCCTGGCTTTCGTTGTACCGTGCGAATATCCGGATGGTGACGCAATATCGAATCGGGCGTGTGTTTCTTGCGGGAGACGCCGCGCATGTGCATTCACCTGCGGGCGGGCAAGGCATGAATACAGGGATACAGGATGCCTACAACCTTGGCTGGAAACTGGAAAGTGTGCTCAAAGGCGCTCCAGAGGCGCTCTTGGATACGTACGAGGAGGAGCGACTGCCAGTAGCCGCAAACGTGCTCGGCCTGAGCACGAAACTCTATCGACAGATCACGGCGGCAGGCGAGGAGGACAAGGTGCGCCGCGATGCCGTAACGCTGCAACTCGGCATCACCTACAAAGAGATGTCACTCAGCGAGACCGCAAGTGGCGCGGTGCTGAAAGTTGCTTCCGGTGACCGGGCTCCGGACGCTCCAGGATTGAATGCTGCCGGCGAAGCGATTCGGCTGTTCGATTTTTTGCGTGGCCCGCATTTTACCCTGTTGCGGCTGTTTGCCGACGATACCGATATGAAGTGCAGTGAGTTGAGCAGGGTAAAGTGTGTCGATGTCAAGCGTAGGCCGTCCGGGAGCACTAACGGCGCGCAAATCTACGTGGATGCCTACGGCCATTTTGACGCGGCTTATGGCGGGGGCCGGGGCGAGTATGTACTGATCCGTCCCGATGGATATATTGGCTGGATCGGCCTGGAGGAAAGCCTGAGAAGCCTTAACGAATATCTTGGCCGGGTCCTTGGGCGGTGAATCCCAACATGCCCATGGCAAATTTCCAACCCGCTACCCGACCCACAATTCCTGCTGTCTTGTACGACCTCCGTGTACTGTGACGATCCCTACTGACGGGCCGATTTTTGGACGATGTGCCGCCAAAGGTTAGATAATTTGGATGGATCAGGCAACCTATATCGAAGCCCGGTAGTCCAATAACATGTAGTGGTGCGACCACTTAACGAGAGCTAAATTGGGATGTATGTCTCAAACACGGATGTCGGAACCTAAGGGATTGCGTTCCTTCTACGGCGTCCTGTGTCTCGTCCTCGCATTCATGGTTTTTGCATGGGGGACGAATTACAGGCTTTCGCTTTACAAGGCGGAGCGTGAAACGACTCCGGCAAAGGTATGCACAAGCGGCAGCGACGCCGCAAAGCGTGCATTACACCATGCTGCGGATGGCTGTATTGCGGCTCAGGCGCCATTACGGATTGCGGCGCTTTTCTCTCTTCTCCAAGGAACGGAAGATCACCCTATAAATCGGCTGCGCGATGAAGAGGTCAGCGACCTGTCGCCGCTCAGTAGGGCCCCGATTCTTTGTCTTCGACCACCTCCAGACGATGGACTCTCTCTCGAGTAGCCGCTAGAGATAAGACCCTCCTGCGGATGAATTTCTGAATCCGTTCGAAGGAAGGTCTTCTGATGCGCGCCAAGCCTTTGCTCTTGACTGTGGCCTGTTCTCTGGCTGCAATTCTGCTGTTATTCCATTTTCTGCGTACCCATCACAGAGCGGAGGCTGCGGCGGACGCCCCGTCAGCGCCCTCAGCCGTCTCGGTCGCCAAGGCCCACAGTGGCTTTATCGCAAATCAACTCACCGTCGCTGGAGTGTTCCAGGCTTTTCAGGAGATTGACGTTCACGGCAAGGTCGCTGGCTATATCCGGCATATCTATGTGGATATAGGAGACCGTGTTCGTCAGGGGCAGACACTCGCCGTGCTGGAGGTTCCGGAACTGCAAGCTGAAGTTGCCGGCGCGCAGGCGGGTATCACCCAGACAGAGCAAAACATATTGCGTCTGCAGAATGAAGTTGCGCGGGAGCAGGCTAATTACGCAGCCGTTCACGCCAACTACGAGCGATTGAAAAAGGCGTCTGACGAACAGCCTGGGTTGGTTGCGGCACAGGAGCTAGATGATGCTCTGGCAAGAGACAGGTCGGCCGCTTCGCAAGTCGATGCAGCTAAATCCGCCGTAGCCGCCGCGCAAGGGCAGTTGGGCGTCTCGCGTGCCGAGAATATGAGAGTCAGCAGTCTGGAGCAATACGCAACCATCACGGCTCCCTACAGCGGCGTGGTCACCATGCGGTACGCGGACACCGGCGCGCTCATTCCCGCTGGAACCGCGGAAGGGTTGAACCAGGCAGTGGTCAGGCTCGCACAGAGCGACATGCTGCGTCTCCGCATGCCGGTTCCTGAGCGGGATGTGCCGCTCGTGCACCTCGGCTCGCAAGTCACGGTCCATGTGCAGGCAACCGGGCAGCAATTCCCGGGAACTGTAGTGCGCTACACGCGAGACGTATCCAATTCGACGAGAACGATGTTGACCGAAGTAGACGTGAGCAATCCAGATCTGAAGCTCACCCCCGGGATGTATGCGGACGTGACCTTTAATCTGGAGCAGAAAAACGACGCTCTCATTATTCCCGCAAGCGCAGTCATTCAAGGCGATCAGCCTTCGGTGATGCTTGTCGATAACGACAATCGAGTGCAGAAGAGGCCCGTTGTGCTGGGTATCAGCAACGCAAACTCTCAGGAGGTAACCTCGGGGCTTCGGCCTGGGGACAGGATCATCATCGGCGGTCAGTCGGAGCTGCAGCCCGGCCAGCAAGTCACACCGCAGCCCGCAAAAAGCGACCTCGCTAACTATCAGCAAGCAAACCAGAAGGGCGGCCGATAACCATGTCCTTCTTTGCGATTCGCTACCCGTTCTTCATCCTCATGGCCTGCATGATTGTCGTCGTGGTCGGTATAGCGGCTATGACAGGCATGCCCGTCGATCTCTTTCCTCCTGTCAAAATTCCTGTCGTAGTCGTAGCAACCTTTTATGCAGGTATGCCACCTCAACAGATCGAATCTGACATTACAGACAGCGACGAACGCTTTTTTACGCTGGGAAGCAATATCGACCACATTGAATCGCGCTCGATGTCCGGTGTCAGCCTTATCAAGATCTACTTCCAGCCAGGTACCGATCCAACGGCGGCCGTGAGCGGCATCTCGAATTTGGCAATGGCAAACCTGCGCCGCCTGCCTCCGGGGACTCTGCCGCCTGTGGTACTCAGCTTCGACGCGGCGAACCTTCCGGTTTGTCTGATTACGCTGAAAGGCGCGGGGATGAATCAGACGCAATTGAAGGATGTCGCGCAGTTTACCGTCCGAAACCAGGTAGCCAATGTCCCAGGTGCTTCAGTTCCTCAGCCATATGGGGGAACATACAGGCAGATTATGATCTACGTCGATCCGTTGAAGCTGCAAGCTTCGCAACTCGGCGTCATGGATGTTGTTCATGCGGTCAACGAGTCAAACCTCATCCTGCCTGCAGGAGATGTCCGCATCGGCCCTAAGGACTACAACATTTACGCCAACAGCCAGGTGCCGACGCCCGACGACGTGAACAGCATCCCGCTCAAGACAGTCGGCAATGCATCCATCCTCGTCGGCGATGTTGGTCATGCCGTCGATGGCGGAGCACTCCAGACCAACATTGTGCGCGTCGACGGACAGCACTCCGTCTACATTCCAGTCCTCAAACAGGGTGGCGACTCCAACACGATCACCATTGTCAATGGAGTCCGCAAAGCCACGGCTCATCTGCTCGACATCCCGCAGCAATTGAAGACCAGCGTGGTTTTCGATCAATCGGTGTTTGTCAAAACCGCCATCAAGAACGTGATCAGCGAGGGTTCGATCGGCCTTTGTCTCACCGGCATCATGATCCTTCTGTTTCTCGGTAACGTGCGTGCCACGATTGCAGTCCTTCTATCGATCCCGATCTCGTGCATCGCGACCTTCCTGGTACTAAACGCATTCGGCGACTCGATCAACACGATGGTGCTTGGTGGCATGGCGCTCGTGTTATCCCGCCTTATCGACAACTCGGTGGTTGTGCTCGAGAACATCTTCCGCCATTTTGAGATGGGTGAAGATCCAGTCAAGGCTTCGCAGGAGGGCGGTAAGGAGGTTCAGCTTGCTGTATTGGCGGCTACGTTCAGCACAGCCATTGTCTTCTTTCCGGTGGTGCTGCTCACGGGCGTTAGCAAGTACCTGTTTACGGCTCTCGCACTTGCAGTAGTTATTGCACTCTTCTGCTCTTACGTCGTCGCGATGACCGTCGTACCGCTCTTCTGCTCTAGATTTATCAAGGACACCGGACATGGCATAGAGCATGAGTCCGCGCAGAAGGATGATCCAGTCCCTGAACATATGCGTGGCGGTCACGGTCAAACCACTTTCTTTGCCAAGATTGTCCATCACTTCAATCTGGGATTCGGCTGGCTTCAAGAACATTACGACAAAGCGATTCACTACTGTTTAGGCAGGCCTGCGCTGGTCATTACGGTCTTTTCCATCTTTGTGGTACTTAGTTTTGCACTGGCTCCGTTCCTTGGCCGCGCCTATTTTCCGCGCACCGATCCTGGCCAATTTGTGATCAGCATCAAGGCCCCTACCGGCACGCGCATTGAACTCACCGACCAGTACATCGCTCGCGTCGAGGAAGATGTTCGCGAGGTCGTGGCTCCGAAAGATCTCAACATGATTGTCTCGAACATCGGAGTCACACCCGATCTTTCGGCGATCTACACCTCCAACTCGGGAATGCACACCGCTTTTGTCCAGGTAAGTTTGAAGGAAGATCACAGTCTCAGCAGCTTTGCGTATATGCAGCGAGTGCGAACCAAACTCGCTGCCGATCTTCCATCCATTGAGACCTACTTTCAATCCGGAGGACTCGTCGATTCAATCGTCAATCAGGGGCTTCCCGCGCCCTTTGACATCCAGGTAAGCAGCAACGACATGGAGGGCGGATATGCCGTAGCGCGGCAGCTTGCACAAAAGATGCGAGCACTCCGTGGTGTAAGCGATGTTCTGATCCCTCAGGACATCGACTACCCTGGCCTTGCGCTTGACATCGATCGCCAGCAGGCAAGCCTTGAAGGTCTGACTCCGGAGACCGTTGTCGATAGCGTGATCACGGCCATGACCTCGAACGGCGTGGTTGCCCCGAGTTACTGGATTGACCCGAAGAGCGGCAACAACTATATGCTCACTGTTCAGTATCCAGAGACACAGGTTCAAACGCTGAATGACTTCAAGCAGATCCCATTGCGATCTCCTGACGGCAAGACCACGACGCCACTGGAAACAGTTGCATCGATCCGGTCGATCAACACGCCAACCGAAGTCGATCACTATCAACTCCGGAGGGTCTTCGATGTCTACGTGATGCCGAAGGCGGAGAACCTGTCCACTATCAGCAGTGACGTAAACAGGATCATCGCAGAGGCTCATCCGCCTCATGGTACTGTCCTCACGGTGCGAGGCTCTGTCATTTATATGAATGAGTCCTTTAAGTCCTTTGCAACCGGCCTCATCCTGTCGATCGTGCTCGTCTTCCTCATCCTGATGGCGCAGTTCGCCTCGTTCGTTGATCCCGTCATTATCCTGTTAGCCATCCCTCCCGGCATCTCGGGCGTGATCCTTTTCCTCCTGGCTACGGGCACCACTATCAACATCATGAGCCTCATGGGTGTCCTGATGATGACTGGCATCGTGGTGTCGGACAGCATCCTAATCGTCGAGTTCACGGGGCAGTTGCGCCATCAGGGACTCAAGCTCGAAGAGGCGATCATTACGGCCTGCAAGGTGCGCCTGCGTCCAATCCTGATGACGACGCTCGCCACGGTGCTCGGCCTCATCCCAATGGCGCTTGCGCTTGAGGCCGGTAGTGAACAATACGCACCGCTTGCGCGAGCGATTCTCGGTGGCCTTACCGTCTCCGGTATAGTGACGGTTTTCCTCGTGCCGAGCGCCTATCTGCTCATACATCGCCGCATCGAAACTCGCAAAGAGCGTGCGGGCACTGCCTCTTCGGGAGATTCATCGCAGGCCTTTGAGGTGACCGCATGAGAAGCTGGCTTATCAGTCTCTTATTCACCGCTCCCCTATCTGCGCTCGCGCAGAGTAGCGCCACCAGTCTCCCCACGGCCCCGCAGCCTTCCTCCGTCTCTTTGACGCTTGCGACTGCCAGTTCGAACTTTGGCTCACCTCAGTCTCAAGCAGCCACTCCAGCGCCGGATCGACAGCAGCCTCTCATTGATCCTGCCATCGGCACCACCTCGATCAGCCGCGCCGATGCGGAACGCCTCGCACTCAAGAATAATCCGCGTATCACGGCAAGTCGTCTTCTCGCTCTGGCCGCCGGACAAGTCACGCGAGAGACGCGGTCGGGCTTACTGCCCCAGATCTCCGGCGCCATTACCGCGTCGAAGGCAGAGGATGGAGGCCGCATCGGTGCCGGTGCTCTCACCGATTCGCGCCTCTATACGCACGCCGGCACCGGAGGCTCTTTCTCGCAACTGATCACCGACTTCGGCCGCACACGCGATCTCGTTGCGACCAGCAAACTGCAACAGAAAGCCCAGGACCAGACCGCACTCGCTACTGAGCAGGATGTTTTATTGGCAACGGATCAGGCCTTTTATCGCCTGCTCAACACACAGTCCTTGCTCGACGTCGCCAGAGCAACGGTTGTAGCACGCGGCGACGTACAAAAGCTTATTTCGGCACTCACCAAAAGCGCACTCAAGAGCGATCTGGACCTCAACATTGCATCCGCCGATCTCTCTCAGGCGCAACTGCTGCAACTGGACGCCGAAAACGCAGTCGACTCCGCGAGGGCCGCTCTTGCGGCTGTTCTGGCGACACCTGCCGACACGTTATATCAAGCCATCGAAGATCCCGAGACCGCACTACCTCCTCCTCCGTCGCCGAATAGTTCTGCTGCTATGAATGCGACCGCGCAAGCCCAGCGTCCCGACCTTCAGGCTCTGCGGCTCAACGCAGCGGCCGACCAGAAGTTTGCCAGCGCGCAGCAACTGCAGCATCTTCCGACCATATCCGCCTTGGCGATGGGAGGAGTCACTCCCATCGCACCGGACGGAATTTTCGTTCCCCACTGGTACGCCGCTGGGGGAGTGAACCTGAATCTGCCTTTGTTTACTGGATTCCGCATTGATGCCGAGGCGCAGGAGGCTCGGCTGCGTCAGAAGGCCGCTGAGAAGCAGGAGCAGGATGTCTCCGACACCATCGCCCGGGACGTCCGCATTGCCATCTTGAATGCACAGACCGCGTTTCGGCGCATTGCGGTTGCCGATCAATTCCGGCAACAAACCGCTCAGGCGCTCGCTCTCGCACAAACCCGGTATAAGCTGGGACTCAGTTCAATCGTGGAACTCAGCCAAGCTCAACTGCAAAGCACTCAGGCGGAAGTTGCGGCAGTGAATGCGCGATACGACTACTTGCTGTCTCTGCGTTCGCTGGACTATGCGCGTGGTCAGCTTGCCCCATAGAACGAAAAGTGTGGTGGCGGGCGTCGATGCCGTTGCGCAGGACTTCGCCTGCGCGACGGCATGCCGAACGGGGTCGTATTGCTTGAGTTGGTGTAGGCTCTATTCATCAGCTCCATTCATCAATTGTTGCTACTTCCCGAGCGGCGAGACTTGCAGGAGTAAGCCATGAGATTGAACACGAAGACGCAGGGGGTCCGCACAGCCCTTTCGATTGCTTTCTTCACTGCTGGGGCGCTCGTGTTATTGGCTCAGGAGAAATCTGCGATCCCTGTAGCGCCGTCGAAGATGTCGAAGCTGGGCACGGTGGATCAGCGTTTTGTCTCCTACAATGTCGAAATGGTCGAGGTGACGGGCGGCCGCTTCTGGAAGCCGTACAAGTCAGCCGCAGACGGGCAAGCTACCTCGAAGCCGGCAGCGTCCGCTGAGGCGAATCAGCAGGTCGGCATGAGTCCGAGCCTCTATCAATACAGGCCACCCATCAACCTCGCGAGTCCCCGGCTTAGAAAGCTCGCCCAGCAGCTTGGGCCCTCCTATGTCCGGGTCAGCGGAACCTGGCAAAACAGTACTTATTTTCAGAACGACGACAATCCCGCATTGACCGAACCTCCGAAAGGCTTCAAAGGCGTCCTGACGCGGACAGAATGGAAAGAAGTTGTCGATTTTGCCCATGCTGTTGATGACGATCTCGTGACATCTTTGGCGATCAGCGCAGGAACGCGTGACGCGAATGGCGTGTGGACTTCTGCGCAGGCCAAGGCTTTCGTCGAATACACAAAGAGCATTGGCGGCAAGATCGCGGCAAGCGAGTTCATGAATGAACCGACATTTCCGGGACCGGGCGGAGCTCCGGCAGGGTACGATGCCGAAACATTTGCGAGAGACGCAAAGGTCTTCGAAACTTTCCTGCGAAATGAATCGCCACAAACGATCTTTCTCGGTCCGGGAGGCGTTGGCGAAGGAGTTTCACTCGCGCCTGCTGGCGTGAAAATGAATCTGATCGGCACCGAAGACATAGTGAAAGCGACGGGGCCAATTTTCGATGCATTTTCGTATCACTTTTACGGTGCAGTATCGCGACGCTGCATGGGGAACATGAGCGTCGACAAATCGCTCACGGCAGAATGGCTGGATCGCACGAATATTGCGGAGGCATTTTACGAAAAGCTGCGAGATAAGTACTTGCCGGGCAAACCCATGTGGCTTTCGGAGACCGCAGAAGCCGCCTGCGGAGGAGACCAGTGGGCGGGGGAATTCGTCGACACGTTCCGCTATCTGAATCAGCTCGGCATTCTTGCGCAGAAAGGCGTGAAAGTGGTAATGCACAACACCCTCGCGTCGAGCGACTATGGGTTGCTCAATGAGGACACTCTCGATCCCAAGCCAGATTACTGGGCGGCCCTCCTTTGGAAACGCACTATGGGCGATGTGGTGCTCGATCCTGGCGTTCCCAGGAATCAGAGCCTCAGAGTCTATGCTCATTGCTCGAAGGACGGAAAGGGTGCGGTCGCTCTTGTGGCTTTGAACATCGATACGGAACACGAACAGGTGCTCGCGTTACCGGTGCCCTCCGAGGAATTCACTCTTACGGCTCACGAACTGACAAGTACAACCGTGATGCTGAACGGCAGGGAACTGAGAGCCGAATCGGATGGATCCATTGGGTCGTTGAAGGCAGATGAGCTAAAGAAAGGTTTCATCCGACTGGCGCCTTCCAGCGTGACTTTTCTTAGCCTTCCGTCTGCGCACAACAATAGCTGCATGTGATGGGAGTGCATTCATGCACTGTTGCACAACATGGTTGACCCGCTTACGGAAGCTGAACCGGGGCGAGTCCTAACATGAACCTGATTCGTTGAGCACCTGCACTCGCTGCGACGCTCTCTTCTGAGAGCCCTGTTCCGGCGAAGCGACGATAGGCTGTGTTTAGTTGGTTGTCGCTTTGTCCGCCATCACCGATCTTAACGAATTCGACGGATTGGGTCGCGTTTGGGATACGGCCACCAAACCAGTGAGGATCATCGCGTTGCGCCCAGGTGACAAGGGCCAGCACAGCGCCAGCAGGATACTTCGGGCTGCTTGTCGTATCTGTTGTCGCGCGTTCCAGTCCACGGACAGCTTGCATGGCTATATCGTTTCCAAAGAGTGCTGCCGTAGTCCGATCCCTCGGGTCAACGTACATGGTGATGGGACTCCACGCCAATGGCTGATAAGGCAAACCTGATGGCAGCGCGGCGGCAGCGTTGTTCACAACATTGTCGCGGTTCATCTTGGCATTTGTCATTGGCAGTGTATAGACGTAGTCGTCGCCGCGCACAGGCTGGTGGCAACCAGTACATTCGTTGACAAAGTGCTCATCCGCTCCGTAGGGTTTCAAGTTTAGCCCGCGCCAGCGTCCCCAGCCCCATCCCTCAGTGCTTTTGTAACGCTGGGCCGACTTCGACATTAGTTCTACTTGAATGAACTTACCGGGATGCACAAGGCCATCAGAACCGATCTCCTGTTGCCAAGCGATCTTGGCGAAGCGCGCGCCGTCTGACCACGGCGAGATTGCGCCTGTCTGCGCAGATCTTGCGGCGATGTCATTGCCGAGGATGAATCGGAAGGAACTATTGTCACCGCGATCGGTTGTGCTGATTAGCGTCCATTTTTCAAAGCTGGGATCGAAAGGGAATCCATCCGGCTCTGGTGCAACAGATACCAATGAGGCTCGTGGGACGGCTTGAGCCGGATTCGTAGCCGGTGCAATCTGCATCGTACTGTTATTCGAGGACGAACTTGCAGGTTGGGCGGGCACAGATGTCCATGGGGAGAGATATGCCTTCAATGTTGAGAGCTCTTCCGGCGTCACCTTTGCGTCCGGGTGCAGTGCAACGAATTGTGGCAACGGCATGGCTCCGAGCTGAATCATGTTCACAGCCTCATAAAGCGTAGCTCTTTGCGCGGCGGCTGGTTTGGAGCCCAGCGTTGAGAAGTTGAGATGCTTTCGCGCGGTCAGAACGTCATGCCGCACCAGCCAGTAGGCAGGCACAATCTGATCAAACCAGGAGAGGCGGCGCTGGTCTGAGTGACAGCTATAGCAATCTTTCTGGAGGACTTGTCTAACTTCAGGAGGTGCCTGCAACTCGGCTGTCGGAGACGTGTCCGGGATGCTGGGCCGAATCAGTTGGATCAGCCCGAAGACAACGCATCCGACGACGATCAGCTTGCCGAACATCTTCATTCAATTCACCATTTCGAATCTGTGAAGGCTGCCGATGGCTGTGTATTCTTATGATGGCCGTCGCGTCCGATCAGGAAAACGCGTGGCGCTTACTTTCCCTGTATACACCTTCAGATAGAGCTACTTCAAGGCTTCCTGTCAACCAGTGTGGAAACGTATCTCTGATTGTTGTGCCGCCTGAACTGCCATCGAGGCGAAGATCGTCAGTCAAGAGTGCCTTCGGGAGACTGCGGGATTATCAGCCTATTCGGTTCTCAATGCTTGCATAGGATCGAGGTGCGATGTGCGCCAAGCGGGAACGATACATGCGAATGCTGCCACCGCGATCAGAGTTGCGGCAACTGCAGCAAAAACCGCAGGATCGAGGGGCTTGATCTCATAGAGCAGGTCGCGCAACAGCGCGCCTGCTTCCATGCTTGCCGCGAGTCCCAGGGCAAGACCGAAGATCGCAGGCCGCATTCCATCCAGCAAGATCTTCCGCATCACGTCTTCGCGCTTTGCGCCCAACGCAATACGAATGCCCATCTCGTTCGTCCGCTGCGTTGCGATGTATGACATCACACCGAACAGGCCTACGGATGCCATGAGCAGCGACAGTGTTGCGAAAGCCGTGAGCAGTGTCGCGTTGAAGCTCTGGTCGTATGTGTGCTTGCCCAGCAACTGGTCCATGGTGAGCACGTCGGAGACGGGCAGGTCGTGGTCCATCTCGGAGACGATTCGTTCGACTGGCAGAGCGTATTGCTCCACACCATGGCGTGAGCGAATGACAAGCGTGCCGACGGTCTCGACGCCGGCGTCGAGCGGGAAGTACATCGTTGGCAGCGGCTTTTCGCCGATCACGTAGCGGGTATCTCCGACGATGCCTGCTATCTCTGCAGTGCGATGCTCAAGCTTGACATTCAAGTGCTTAGCGATGGGGTCTTCGCCGGGAAAGTACTGATTGGCGAACGATTGGCTGATGATGACTTCTTTGGCCGCATCCAATCGTTTGCCTGCGTTGAATGAACTGCCGCGCAGGATTGGAATTCCCATCGCGGCGAAATACTTCGGATCGGCCCAGAGGTTAATGGCAGACTGACCGTTGCCTTGTGGCAGGTGTGGGTGTTCGACGATCGTAAAACCCCAGTCGCCCCAGTATCCCTGGCCGGGAGCAGCCGTGACAAAGCCCGCCGCATCGACACCGGGCAGGGCGCGGACGCGCTCCAGCAGTGTGTCAAAAAAGTTGGCGCGCTGGGCTGGCGTGGGATAGCGGGCATCTGGAAGACCGAGATGCATGGTGAGCACATCTCGCGTGATGCAACCCATGTCGGCGGAGCGCAGGTGTTCGTAGCTTTTGAGCAGAAGACCGGCGCCAATGAGCAGGATCACCGTCAGTCCGACCTCCAGTGTAAGGAGCGTCTTGCGCAGCGTGGCGCGCGCGCGGCCCCCGCTGACTGAGCGCGACGCTTCATGCAACGCACTGAGAATGCGCTTGTCGGTGGTACTGAAGGCAGCGATGAGCCCGGAAAACAGCGCGCATAGCACGATGACGCCGACCGTAAACGCTGCCACCACACCGTCGATGTGAATGGATTCGACGCGGCTCATGTCGTGACGAATCAGCGTCAGCCAACGAAGCGCGGCGAACGCAAGCAAAAGTCCCAGCGCGCCGCCCACCGTTGAAAGTACCATGCACTCTATCAACCGCTCGCGTATAAGCCGTAGCCAGCCACCACCCAGTGCGGTGCGGATAGCCAGTTCTTTGCGCCGTGCAGCAGCGCGCGCCACCAGCAGGTTGGCCAAATTGAGGCAGGCAATCAGAAGCAGGCAGCAGGTCGCCTCCAGCAGTACGTAGAGAGGCTTCTTGATGTCGCCCACGATGTGATCCAGCAACGGCCGGCTGCTGGCATTTCTGAATACAAATGGGTCGTTGAGATGGGCATCGTGGATGCGACGTGAGATCAGGCTCAGGTCGGCCGCGCCCTGGTCCGCACTGACTCCCGGCTTGAGCCGTCCTACCACGCCGACCATGTGCTTGCTGAACGAGGTCATCTGTTCCTCTGGTCTGTCGTGGTAAACCGACGTCCAGAGCTGTGTGGATGGGTCAGGAAAATCGAACGAAGCGGGCATGATGCCGATGACTGTGTACGGTTGAGCGTCCAGATATATCGTCTTATTCAGGATGGCAGGATCGCCGCTGAAGCGGCGCTTCCACAGACCCCAGCTCAACAACACTGTGGCATTGGCCGCAGGGCTGTCATCGGCCTGCGCAAAATCGCGGCCCAGGGCGGGCTGCACGCCCAGCGTACGGAGCAGGTCCCATGAGAACTCCGCGCTGCTCAGCTTCTCAGGCAGTTGCCCGCCCGAACCGGAGAGCCCGACCCGGCTGCCTCGCGCGAGTGCGAGACTGCTGAAACTCCGGTTCTGCTTCTTCCACTCAGCATACATGCCGCCGGAGACCGTGTTGTAAGCCTTCGCGTCGTTGTCATGAAGGCCCCATTCGTACACCATGACAAGATGATTCGGATCCTGGAACGGCAACGGCTTTAGTAAGACGCCTCGCACCACCGTGAACAGCGCGACGTTGGCGCCAATGCCTAGCGCCATCACCGAGATGGCGATGACGGTAAAACTGGGGGTGCGACGAAGTGTGCGCAGGCTGAAGCGTAGGTCACGCGTCAACGATTCAAGCCAGTTCCAGGACCATACCGCGCGAGTCTGCTCACGAACTAGAGCGGGATTGCCAAATGCGCGCAAAGCTGCGCGGCGAACCTCTTCTCCGGGAATGCCAGCTTCCCGTTGCTCCTCTTCTTCCAATTCCAGGTCGGAACTCAGCTCTCGCTCCAGGTCTGCGTCCCTCTTCCGGATCTGCCGCCATTTCATGTCAGTTCTCCTCAGGGACGGGCCACATCACGCGCGCCACGGCCTCGGCCATCTGCTTCCACTGCGACTCTTCGACCACCAGTTGTTTTCTGCCTTTGTCAGTCAAACGGTAGTATTTGAATTCCCGATTGCGGTCCGGCGCAGTCTCCCATTTGGAGGCAACCCACCCTCTTCGCTCCAGGCGATGCAGCGCAGGATAGAGCGAGCCGTGCTGCATTTGCAGAAATTCATTCGAGGTCCTCTGAATATGCTTTCCGATCTGGTGACCATGGGCAGGACCATAGAGCAGCGTCCTCAAGACGAGCATGTCAAGCGTTCCCTGGAGGAGCCCTACCCGTTGCTTTGCTTGCTTTTCCATGGAAGACACTCTACTCTCGAGTTGGCGCCGATGGTAGACCGTCTACTATCGATTGTCAAGGAAGAAACCGAGGGCGAATTCCGGGATCGCGATTTCAGTCCGAGTCATGGCTCTAGGGTGGATTGCGCCACAGATGAGATAGTGCTCGATTTTCGCTCCAAGACGGGACACTTCTCTAGTGTCGGGGAGAATCGCTGCCGGGCGCGGACGGTTCATCGACCTGAATCTGTCTATCTGCTTTGACATTTGTCAGGGTCTGTACAATTCCGCTTGGCCAGTGAATTTCAATGCTCTCTGCAACGGAACTATCTCCCATTCCGAAATGAACCCGTGGGTCGCTGGAGGAGAGATAGCCGCTCGAAGTCGTCGCTGTCACCCACTGTGAGCCCTGCGAGGTCGTCAGCTTCACCGCCGCGCCGATGCCATCGCGATTGCTCTTGTGTCCGGTGAGATGCAGTGTTATCCAGTGGTTTGCATTAGCCGTTTCATTGTGCAGGATGTGCGCAGGCCCACCGTTTGTCGTGACCACAGCATCGATACGGCCGTCATTGTCGATGTCGCCGATGGCCATGCCGCGACCGACCCATGGCTTGGTGAATACGTCCCCGGAGATGGAAGAGACATCCACAAATTTTCTGCCCGAATTGCGAAGCAGAATCATGGGCTCGCGGTAGTGAAGGTTCGGGGATGTCTTTTCAACCGTATCAAGATCATGCCCTTGCGCGATCAGCAGATCTTTCCAGCCATCGTTGTCATAGTCAATGAATCTGAGACTCCATCCCGAATGAAGAAGCGTGATAGCGCCGATGCCATTGGAGTTTGATGCATAGTCAAAGGTTCCATCTCGCTGATTGTGGTAACTTGCATATCTCTGATTTGCCAGGTCAGTTATAACGAGGTCGGGCCACCCATCGTTGTCATAGTCCGCGAAGTCCACGCCCATGCCCGCGTAGGTTTGTCCGTCGGCATTCACTGCAACCGCGGATTCCAAACCCACCTCCTCAAAACTTCCATTTGGCTTCTGATGGAAGAGAAATTCGGGAGCCGAGTCATTGGCGACGAAGAGATCGATTCGCCCGTCTCGATCATAGTCGGCAATTGCAATACCCAGCGCCTTGGCTGGTTTGTCCAGTCCCAGCTTATGTGATACCTCCGTGAAATGGCCATTGCCATCGTTGTGGTAAACAAGCATGGAGATCGGTTGAAAAACATCCGGGTGGCAATATGCCCGATATCCCTCACGATGTTCGCCGCACCAGACGTCCTCCCAATCCCACGTGACATACCGATCTACCACGAGGTCGAGTCGACCGTCGTTGTCTAGGTCTACCCATGTGGCTGAAGTTGACCATCCACTGCCAGGGACCCCTGCCTTGTCTGTTACGTCTGTGAACGTGCAGTCGCCGTTATTGTGGTACAGGCGATTGCCTCCATACGAGGTGACAAAGATGTCTTCATAGCCGTCGTTATCATAATCGGCAACCGCGACGCCCATGCCGTAGCCAACGCCCTGTAGTCCGGCCTTTTCGGTGATATCTTCAAAGGTCCCATCCGGTTTCTGGTGATACATCCGATTCCAATATTGCGGGCCAGTCTTCTGGGGAATCGACCCCTTTGGCTCGGGGTCGGAATAGGGCGCACCGTTCACCAGATAGAGATCGAGCCGGCCGTCGTTGTCGCAATCAAAAAGCCCTACGCCGGAACCCATGGTTTCGATCAGATACTTGCGGGAAGTATGCGGAGCCTGGTGGAGAAAACGTACGCCGGATTTCTCGGTGATGTCGACAAACCGACCCGGAGAACCAGCTTGAGGTGTGGTCGAGACATTGAGTGGTGCTTTGCCCTGGGTAGATTGCGCCGATGCGGCGACAACCATGCAATACCAGATCGTTGCTAACGCCAGCGCGGCTGTCCATACGGATGCGGACTTCATCTTGCGGAGAATCTCCTGCGTCATTCTCTCCCCAGCTCCTGAGTTCACAGTGTATCGTTAGCGGAGAGGCGAGTGCGCCGGTCGATCGATCCGGTCATGCCCGATTAATGGCCAAGATGGCTGTCGAAGAATGCGGTGATCTCTCCGAATGCCTCCTTTGTTTCGGGCACGCGATCGTCGAACTGATACTGGGCGTGCGATTGGCCTTCAAAGACTTCGAGTTGAGCGTCGACGCCGGCCTCACGCAGCTTGCGGTGAACGCGCACGGTGTTGCTGAGCAGTAGATCGCGCGTGCCGGTGGTCAGGATGGCCGGAGGAAAGCCGTGCATATCTCCGTAGACGGGTGAGAGCAGCGGATCGGTGAGCGGATGACCGTGTGCGTAGACAACAGTTGCGGCATCGCAGGAACCATCGCGGGATACCAGGACGTTATCGACCATCTCATTGGTATAGAACGAATCGCCCGTCTTGGTAACATCCGACATTGGGGTACCGGGTGCGATCGCTCCTGGCAGGGGAATCGCCAATTGTTTGGCGCGTAGCATCATCTCCAGCACCAGAGCTCCACCCGCGGAAGTGCCGAAGACGGCGATGTTTTTGGGGTTGGTGGTCTTGAGCGCCGCCTTGTATACGGTCATAGCATCGTCCAGCGCGCCGGGAAAGTAGGCCTCAGGGGGCATTCGGTAATCGACGGAGATCACTTTGAAGTGTCCCAGTCCCGCCATGATGATAGCCTCGGATGTTCCCGCCTCACCCGGGAAAAGCACATAACAGCCTCCGTGTACGTGAATGAGGAGTTTGTGGCGGTGTTCGGGAGGAATGACGTCTGGTGTCACGATGTAGACCCTCACGCCGTCGATCGTGTCAGGCCGTACTGTAACGTGAAGTCGTTGACGCATTGCAGGCAGGGCCTGCACGCTCTTAGCCGCCTGCGCGTTGGCCGCTGTTCTCCACTCTTCTCCGGTCTTCCACAATTGATTCCAGTTGGGGTTGCGCGGCGCCGCGATGATACTTTGCATGCCTGGGCTGACATCGGTTGGCACGGGCAGAGTCTTGGCAGGCACCTGCAAAGGAGGATGCGTGGCATCATTGCTCTGCGCGGCGGCATAAGTTGCAGCGAGAGCGGTGCAGGCAAGCAGAAAAATCTTGGTGCGGTTCATCCATATTCTCCTTCGACTGGGATTATGAGATGTCTATTTGAGTAGAAGGCCGTTTGAAAAGTCTCTGCCCATGCATAATGTCGCAGTTTGCCGGTAGCTAAATCGCTGACGAGAACGCATCCTTCCAGTTTCGATTACTTAAGTCCTGCCGCTATGAGCTTTGTCAGGGAACCGTCGGGATCGTCGTCATTGAGCGCCCATACGTAGGCGCCGCCAAGCTTGTTCTCTCGGATGTAAGCCGTTTTGGTCGCGACCGAAGCGGGAGAGTCATAGGTGTAAAAGGTCTTGTTGAGCGGATTGTAGAGCGTCGCTCCAACTCTGGCCGAATCGTACCAGGCGGTAACGCCGTTCGCCCGGATAAGCTTCTCAATCGTCGCGTACGTCAAGAATCCCGGAGTCAGGATGGTGTCACAACCCGGCGACGGAGCCGCTTTATTCGGTTTCGGACAGTAACCCGATCCATCGGCTAGAAGTACGGGAGCGGGGGCTGCGGCATTTTGATACAAACCATGGTTCCCGTTGGGAACGCCCGTCCAGCCGACGGCATACAACGGCAGACCCATTGTGTATTTGGCCGCCGGGACGCCCGTCTTCAAATAAGCCTTTACGGTCGCGTCGATGTCGGGTGCGCCATCGTGCGAAGGGTTCGCGCTGGAAGCGAAAAGGGAAGAGGCTTCATTGGTTTGCTTATCCTCGGGCGCCGCTAAATCGTAGCCATCAATAGTGAGGAAATCCACTTGCTCGGCGGCAGCTCTTAGATCTATGTTGGCGTATTTCCTCGGATCCGCTGGTGAATCGAAGGTTAGAACATACTGCTTGCCCGTGTTCTTCGACAGAGCATCGAGCTGCGTTCGGAACTCTTTCAACAGGGCAGTGAAATTCTCTTTGTCTGCCGCGGATGGAAACTCCCAGTCGATATTGAAGCCGTCGAAGAGACCGGGAGCGCGAACGCCAGCAGCGATGTTGCCTTTGACGAACAGATCGATGCACGATGAGGCAAGCGCCGCGCGTCCATTGGGCGAAGCGGCAGCGGCCACCCAGCCAGCGGCGTTGCCGGCCTGCCCTCCGAGCGAGATCAGTACTTTCAGGCGCGGATGCAACTCTTTGAGTTGCAGGATCGCTCCGAAATTCCCATAGAGGGGTGCCGTGTAGGGTTTGCCGCTCACACTCGGCAGGGACGCATCCAGGTAGGCTACGGAGGGATCGTCGACAGCGCACGAAGGCGTTGAAGTCGGAGTCACATCACCAAAGGCGTAGATCAGGTGCGTCAGTTCATCGGCAACCCCATTCCTTTGCAAATCCGCAATTGTGAATCCGCCATAGCGAACTCCCCACTCCTCGAAGTAGCCTCCGATGACCTTTTTTGCGTGCGGTGTTTGAGCCAGAGAGGGAGAAACACATATCAGTAGAGCCAACCAGCGCATAACTATTTGAAACGGGTGAAGATCTTTCGTCATTGCAAATGTCTCCCGAATTTAGCAAAGTTTGGGCTTACGGAGTATAGAGGTGCAGAGGATCACTGTGCGAACATGCAGGATGTTGTAGGATCACTCTCGACAATTCCTTGCGTGGCTGTCAAATAATCCGGCGTAAGAGAGCCGGTCTGAGGCAGGGAATCGATGAATGCACCCGGAGGCGACAATGCGAACGGAAGAGTGGATAAGACTCTGTTCACGCGCGTGGGTTTGTCTATTTGCTTTCTTTATTGCGCCGATGGTGGCCGGGGCGCAATCTGTCACACCACCAGCCGCAGATAACTTTGCCGGTCATCCGCGCGTGGCCATCATCAGCGACATTGGGAATGAGCCTGACGATCAGATGTCGTTTGTGCGCCTGCTGCTTTACTCCAATGAATTCGATCTTGAGGCCATGATTGCCTCCACTTCGACATGGCAAAAGAGTGCAACACACCCCGATACCATGCATGCCATCGTTCAGGCGTATGGCCAGGTGCGTCCCAACCTGCTGTTGCACGCGAAGGGCTGGCCCACTGCGGAGTATCTCGATCAACGCATTTTTGCCGGCCAGCCCGCTTACGGCATGGCGGCCACCGGAGTAGGGAAAGCATCTGCCGGTTCACAGGCGCTGAGCAAGGCCATCGAACGCGACGATCCACGTCCGCTTTGGATTTGCCTTTGGGGCGGCGTAAACACACTGGCCCAGGCGCTCATCGATCTGCGAGCTACGCATTCCGCCACTGAGATGGATCAGCTCGTATCCCATCTGCGCGTCTCTTCCATCTCTGACCAGGATGACGCGGGACCGTGGATTCGCCGCGAGTTTCCCACGCTCTTTTATATAGTCAAGCCCAGCGCGCCCAATGGCGAGGAATACTATTACGCAACGTGGACCGGCATCAGCGGCGATCTCTATTACCGTAATGGCGCCGGCGCCAACACCAGCGTTGTAACCAATGAATGGCTTGAGGCGAATATCCGCGCCAAGGGTCCGATGGGCAAGTTTTACCCGCGCTTTATGTTCATCATGGAAGGCGATACACCGTCGTTTCTTGGGCTGATTGACAACGGGTTGAATTCGTATCGCCGTCCGGACTGGGGTGGTTGGGGCGGACGCTATGTTTATCGCCAGCCCTATGGCGAGTCCCACGCCATCTGGACCCAGGGTGGCGATGAATTTACTCGCGCAACCTCGCAGGACCGCGTTATCGGCATCGATGGGGTTGAACATGTTTCGGACCAGGCAACGATCTGGCGTTGGCGGGATGCTTATCAGAATGACTTTGCCGCGCGAATGGATTGGACGATCAAAGATTTCGCCCACGCGAACCACAATCCGGAAGTTGAGGTGAATGGGCAAGCTGGGACCGCTCCTGTCGAGCTAACCGTTGACGCCAAAGCAAGCTTGACTCTTGACGCGGCAGGGAGCAGGGATCCTGACGGGCAGACACTCCATTACCAGTGGTGGGTTTATGAAGAAGCCGGACTTGCAGGTACGCATGGAGCCGACGTTAGCATCAATAGAGCCAATGGTCCGCAGGCGCAGGTCACGATTAATTCGCCCTGTCGTGAGGTGTGGATACCGGGAATCATGCCTTGTCGCGGAGAAGGCGTTGCCCACGTCATCCTCGAAGTCACAGATGAGGGTACACCGAAACTCACATCCTATCGGCGTATTGTGCTGCACGTAAGGCCGCTGCCGATAGCTTCGGTTCCGGCGGGAATATAGGCAGCAAAGGACTCTAGTGCACCGGTACGGCTTGGGTGACTGGAGAGGAATGGCTGAGCAGCTTCTTTTCAAAGAGATACCAGGAGACGGAAGCATAGGCAATCGTGACGGTCAGACCAGCGACCACTGTGAGAGCTGGTGAGAAGCGGGTTCCGATCAGGGTCAGCACGCCCAGGTGAACCAGGTACATGGTGTAACTGATCTGGCCAATATAGGTGAGCGGTCGCCAGCGCAACAGTGCTACCTTCCATCCGCTCAGTGCCCAGAGCATCACCCCAAGACAGGAAAACAAAGCGCACTCGTAAATCAGGACATTTCCGACTCGTGTGTTGCCATACGTGCTGATGCCAAATCGCGATAGAATCCACAAGCCCGCGAGTCCTGTCAGCAACAAGATCAGGCCAAGCCTTGTACCCCAGCGTTCAATCGCGGCTCGACGGTGTCGGTAGGCCAGGCAGAGCAGGGCGCCCGTCGCCAGCAAATCCATACGGAAAGGCGTGAGCGTGTAAATGGCCCAATGCTCATGAAAATGGAAGACACCTCGCAGCACAGGTGCAAGCACTACCAAAAGGGCTGCAAGACGTCCGAGGTATTTTTCGCTGAGGAAGTATACGGCGAAGGGCCATACAAGGTAGAACTGTTCCTCTACCGCAAGAGACCATAATGGGTCGAAGGCGACAGGATGCGGGATGTGCAGAGGAAGCAAAAGATTGGTAAGCAGGATGTAAACATACCAATGGCGCGCCCAAGCAAGGCCGAAGAAGAGACTCATCACCAGGAGGGTAAGAATGTAAGGGCCGAGGATTCTGCGGGCGCGGCGCTCGTAGAATCTGGAGAAATATTGGCCCAGAGTTTTCCGCCTGGCGTTAAGGAGAACGCCAGTGATCAGAAATCCCGACAGGATGAAGAAGAGGTCGACGCCCATCCACATCATCTTGAGCTTGAGCGCATGATGGAGAAACACAGCCAGTATGGCCAGCGCCCGAACCCCGTCCAGTTGGACAATCCTCTTCATCTTCACTGCTCCTTTAGCAGCGTTTTCAGCAATGCCTTGGTCCAGAGAGTGCAGTTAGGAGTGGCCTTTTCGCGGTCGAACGACCATCCTACCTTTGACCTGATGTAGAGCTTTGCAGGACGGCTCGCCATTTCTCGCCTCCAGGAGGAAATACCGAGAAATGGGCTATTTCGAGAAAAGTAGTAACAAGGAATAGTAGCGAGCTGCGTAAACCGTTTAGAATCAGTGAATGGCGGAGAGTGAGGGATTCGAACCCCCGGTAGCCTTTCGACTACGTCTGATTTCGAGTCAGGTGCATTCAACCGGGCTCTGCCAACTCTCCGCTTTGTTTACAACGACTTACGAGGTGCTCTCTGGTCTCGCCTTCACTAGTCGGCAGTTTTGATCGTACTCTGTGCCATCGAAACGCGTTCCATCGTGCCATGATTGACACCAAGATGCCCATGCCGCCTAGTCATCTATGCCGTCTGGCGCCCCAGGAGTTCCCCCGACCGTGTGCAGATCCACGCCGGCCATAACCAGTCTACTGGCGAAGGTATGGCGATTGCAATGCCACGTATCGTTTCTGAGCCCAACTCGCTCCACTGCGGTAAGGAATCACCCGCGGGGACTCTTCGCGTTCGGAAGCAAGAGACTCCTGTTCGATTCTTTTTTGCAATTCTGCGAGGGGCCGCCGAACTCTTCGAAGCGCGTCTCTTCCGAATGAATAGGAGCGAAGCGAAGAGCAGCCTCTGGTTGATAAACCCAGAAGTCGGGGCAATGAATGTCTCTACTGGACTTCAGGACATGTCATCTTTTCGGGGCGCAAATATTTGTCGAACTCTTCCTCCGTGAGAAACCCAAGCTCGTGATTCGCTTCGCGTAGCGAGAGTCCCTTCTGATGCGCTGCCTTGGCCAACGTAGCGGCCTTGTCGTAGCCGATGTGCTGATTGAGCGCGGTCACAAGCATCAGGCAGTTCTCCACATACTCGCGGATGCACTGGAGGTTAGCTTCCATGCCCTCCACGCAGAACTCCACAAACATGTGGCAGGTGTCAGTCAACAGCCGCGCCGAGTGCATGAAGTTGTAGATCATTACTGGCTTGAATACGTTGAGTTCAAAGTTGCCTTGGCTGCCCGCGAATGCGATCGCAGTATGATTGCCGTGTACTTGTACGGCCACCATCGTCATCGCTTCACATTGCGTGGGATTAACCTTGCCCGGCATGATCGAGCTGCCCGGTTCGTTCTCTGGAAGGTTGAGTTCGCCTAATCCGCAGCGCGGCCCCGAACCGAGCCAGCGAACGTCATTGGCGATCTTCATCAGCGAGGCCGAAAGTGTCTCGAGCGCACCGCTCGCAAACACAAGCTCGTCATGGGCCGACAGCGCGGCAAACTTATTGGGATGCGAGCGGAATGGCAGGCCTGTCAGTGCTGCGATTTTTGTCGCAGCGCGCTCAGCGAACTCCGGGTGCGTGTTCAGTCCGGTGCCCACGGCTGTCCCGCCGATAGCAAGCTCGTAGAGGCCGTCGAGCGTCGATTCCATGCGAGCAATATCGCGCGCGAGCAGGCTCGCCCACCCGCCCATTTCCTGGCCAAGCGTGAGCGGCGTTGCATCCTGCAGGTGGGTGCGTCCAATCTTGACTACCTCCGCGAACTGCTTTGCCTTCGCTGCGATCGCATCGTGCAGGCGCTGCACAGCCGGAATAAGTTGCTCCTTCACTACCGATGCCGCGGCAATATACATCGCCGTCGGAAAGGTGTCGTTCGACGACTGCGACATGTTCACATGATCGTTCGGATGAATGGGATTCTTGCTGCCCATCTCGCCGCCTGCAAGTTCGATAGCGCGGTTCGAGATCACCTCATTGACGTTCATGTTTGTCTGCGTGCCCGAACCCGTTTGCCAGATGCGCAGCGGGAATTCGTCCTTGTGCTTACCTGCAATCAACTCATCGGTTGCGCGGACGATCAAATCCGTCTTGTCCTGCGGGAGTTTTCCTAAATCGTGATTTACAAGCGCCGCCGCCTTTTTCAGGATGGCGAAAGCCCGGATCAACTCCGGCGGCATGCGGTCTTCGCCGATGGCGAAGTGGTGCAGCGAGCGCTGCGTCTGTGCTCCCCAATAATGATTGGTCGGGACTTCAGTTTCTCCCATGCTGTCGGACTCGATGCGTGAGTCCGGCCTGGTCTCTTGGTGCGTCTCTGCCGCTCTCTTATTCATGTCCACACACTCCAATAGATGAGATGCGCGATCCGCATATGCGGGAAGTCCGTGCCGCAACGGAGACTTCTTGCCAATTGTCGCAGCCACACCGAATAAGTGCTGTCGATACTTTGTCGACAAGGCTGATATCCAAGAGTTATCGGCTCGAAGCGATATCGCAAATGTTCTAGTGCCAGTATGACGGCGTCCAGCGTATGTGGGGCTCCAGATTACTGAAGGCATAGATGGCGATAATAGGGCATCGAATTAGAGGAAAAAGCACGACTAACGCTTAGGCTTCCGGCGGTTCCATGAGCAGTCTGATGCATGGTGTTTTAGCGTGGCAGGTTCGAGGAAATAAGTATCGATAAGTCCTTGAGCTGCATCTAAATTGCCCGTTGAACCAACGAAGGGATTCAATGTGTCCGATTGGCGCTTCGGATACAGCCGCAAGATTTATCATGATCGTGAGTGTTATGCTAACCGCATTTTGCCTGGCCCTTATAGATGTTGTCTCCGCACAGCGTGCTGTAGCCGTGGCACGTAGCGCCCACGTGAGCGCGCGCCCATTAGCTGCTGACCAGCATTGCGCATTAGCCATCCAGACTGGAGATCTGCTCGACGCAAAAGGACACTAAGATGACGAGAACGCTGAATTCGCTCAGCCGCAAACGTCTGATCCGACCGGTCGCGGTCACAGCCTGCTCTATTGCCGCGCTCTCGACGGCAGGATGTTCCCGCGCGCCCTCCTTCGATATTCTTGGCTCGTTCTTCCCAGCATGGATATTGTGCGGAGTCATCGGGCTACTGCTCACCGTTGTTGCGCGCTTGTATTTTGTGCATATCAAGCTGGAAGACCAACTGAAGCCGTTGATCCTCGTGTATCCCTGTCTGGCCGCATTTTTCGCATTTTCCCTTTGGCTGCTGTTCTTCAATTAATTAGGAAAGGAGAAGAGATGCCCGAAGATGACCTGACGTCTCGATCCGGGCGCGTCGGCCAAATCGTGAGGACTTCCATCATTGCGGGCGCCTTGATTACTGGACTGTTGGTAATCTGGCAGACCAATCGATACCCCCGAACCGATGATGCTGAGATTTTCGCGAACTTCATCGGTATCGCACCGCAAGTGGAAGGGCCAATCACGCGGCTGAATGTGCGCGACAATCAATTTGTGAAACAAGGCGAGTTATTGTTTGAGATCGATGATCGGCCTTATAAGTACGCGCTCGAAAAAGCCCTCTCTGACCAGGCTACTCTCGAAGGGCAAATTGAGGACGAACGTCGGAAGATCGCTGCACTGGTAAGCGGCGTTTCCATTGCGCGATCGAATATCCATAGCTCAGAAGCTGACATCGACCGGTGGGCAGCGGATGTCGAAGAGGCTCGTGCAGATGTCGCGAACGCAGAGCAGGGCGTGAGCCGCGCCAAAGCAGAGTGGACCTACGCAAACAATAACTTGCACAGGATTGAGCCGCTGCTTGCAAAACAGTATGTCACAGTAGACCAGGTAGACAGAGCGAGAACGTCCGAGGTTGCTCAGGCCGAGGCACTCAAGCAGGCGGAATCGCAACTACGGCTTTCTCAGGCCGGATTGAAGTCGGCCATAGCGCAGTACGAACACTCCAAGGCTGCCCTGGAGGAAAGCCATGCCCGGCACGAGCAATCAATCAATGCCGTGACCACGCTCGAACCGCTCATTAATCAACGTGGCGCTCGCACGTCGGCCGTAGAAACCGCCCGGTACAATCTCAATAACTGCCGGGTCTATGCGCCATTCGATACGCGTGTTACTAACCTTACGATCTCCGAGGGTGCTTTCGTGCATGTGGGGCAGCAGGTCTTCACTCTGATCGATGCACGCACGTGGTGGGCAATAGCCAACTTTCGTGAAGGAACACTGGAGCACATTGCGCCTGGAATGCGGGCTGATGTCTTTCTACTCTCGAAACCGAGTGTACGTTTCTCCGGCGTGGTAGATAGCATTGGCTTCGGTACGACTCCAGATCCCGATGTCTTTGGCCGCTTGGAACCTGGCCTTCCAGACGCACAGCGAACGCTCAATTGGGTGCACCTGGCTTCTCGATATCCGGTCCGAGTGCGGGTCAAGAATCCTCCCCAGGAGTTATTTCGATTCGGTGAGTCAGCAGTGGTCGAAATCCGCGGGCATTAATTATGGCAACCATTGCTCAAACCGTACCGAAATCGACTGGACGGTCGAGCTGGATCTGGGAGTTTCTCAGAGAGGAGCTTGTACCTTACCCCGGAAGAGCTGCCTTGGTGGGACGCATGGTACTCTCTGCGACTCTTTCCATGCTCATTGTCATGACGTTTCGGATTCCCTATGGCGCGTATTGCGCTATCTACTCGCTTACAATCTCGCACGAAAGCCTTCGGATAACGGTGAAGGCCGCTGGAACGAGGACCCTCTCTTTTGCTCTTGGAACTATCTATTTGCTGATTGGAGCGATTGTTTTTGTTGACGACCCAACGCTGCGTCTTCTCTGGGTATGCGGGACGATGTTTCTGGCGTTCTATGGAATGAGCGCTATGTCCACATTCGTGTCGGCGGTGAACATCGGCTACTTGATCGCAATGACTACCCCGCTCTGGGATAGCCATATCTCTGGCGAACTTAGGGTGGAAGGGACGCTTTGGGCGGTCTTTGCTCTGACGATTGGCAGCGCGGTCGCGGTGGTCGTCGAGTTGCTGTTTG
This sequence comes from Acidicapsa acidisoli, assembly GCF_025685625.1. Classification (NCBI taxonomy): domain Bacteria; kingdom Pseudomonadati; phylum Acidobacteriota; class Terriglobia; order Terriglobales; family Acidobacteriaceae; genus Acidicapsa; species Acidicapsa acidisoli. The sequence continues at coordinate 107,397 of NZ_JAGSYI010000007.1, read as the reverse complement.
ATGCGATGAGGCCCGGGAATGATTTTCTGCGATCCATTGCTGACAGGTTGGCTTCGGTTGAAGCGGTACTCGATTGCTACGGAACAGGAAGGCCAGTGGACCAGGCTGCAGCTAAGAAGATCACACAACTGGCGATGCTGGGAACATCAAGGTTGCGAGGCACCTTGCGCAATTCCAACTATCCGCAAGACTACCGCGAGAAGATGGGGGCCGTAGTGGCGCTGGTTGGGAGACTTGTCGATATTGCCGCAACCCTGATGCCTGTCGGTATTCCGGCGGGAGGTGACGACAGGCAGAGGATACGGGATCTGGCCGCAAACATCGGCAGCATTCGTGTCGATCTATTTAGCGGAAAAGCTCCAGACATACGAGCGTTGTACGACGCAAGTCAACCCACAGGCGGCGTTCCGCTGTTGCATGAGATGGAGAAAACCGTGTCGCTCATTCCTGAAGTTTTCACCGGTTCTGGCTCGGTCGGCGAGCTCAGGCCCTCGGCATCGGATGACAAACGGCCGTCGAACTTTTTTGTTCCGGATGCTTTCTCCAACCCGGACCATCTGAAGTTCGCTTTGAAAGGGGGGCTTGCTGCGAGTCTTTGCTATGTGATCTACAACGCGATTGCGTGGCCGGGTATCAGCACAGCAATCACGACTTGTTTGTTAACCGCATTGTCTACGGTCGGCTTCTCTCGCCAGAAGCAGATCCTGCGATTCACGGGCGCGATAGTGGGCGGCGTTTTCTTCGGGATGGGTGCTCAAATTCTTATTCTTCCTTATCTCGACTCGATTGCTGGATTTACTGCTCTATTCGTCGCAGTGAGTGCCGTGGCCGCCTGGTTTGCAGCGTCTAGCCCTCGATTGGCCTATTTTGGCGTGCAAATAGTGGTCGCCTTCTACCTCATCAACCTTCAGGAATTCAAGGAACAAATTTCTCTAGGTGTAGCAAGAGACCGTGTGGTCGGTATCTTTTTAGGCCTCGCTGTGATGTGGCTCGTATTCGATCAACTCTGGGGTACTCTCGCCTCAGTCGAGTTGAAGAAAGCTTTCGTCGCGAACCTGCGATCTCTCTCTGAATATCAAAGGCAACCCCTTTCAAAAGACAGAAAGATCGCGATCGAGCTCAGCCATTCTCTACGTGAGAAGATCAACACGAACTTTGACAAGGTCAGGAGTCTGGCAGATGGGGCTCTCTTCGAATTCGGTCCCACCCGCGAGGCAGCCCTCGTCCTGCGCAGTCAAATCCGTGAGTGGCAACCAAAACTTCGGATGCTTTTCCTGACGCGTATCACCCTCTACAAATACCGCCTGCAACTCCCCGGCTTCGAGCTTCCGCAAGCCACACGCGCAGCACAACAGGAATGTGATAATCGGTTAGCCGGGATACTGGATCGACTGGCGAACCGAATCGAAGGAAAGCCGTCGACGACAAGCAACGATTTTGAAGACGAACGCAATGTTTTGGAAGATGCGGCCCGGGCCTGCGGTTTGGAGGGATCTCATCCAACAAGTGCGATGGAACTGCAAACCTTTCTTGCTCTCTCCCGCACTGCAGAGAGTCTGGCCACGTCTCTGGTAAACGAAATCGAACGGCCGAAATCGGGGAACAGTATGGACCAGCCGTAAGAAGTCCGCCGAGGCCAGGTAGAGGCTAAGTCGAGGCCAAACGGTTCGCGGCCCTTTCCAGGTACGTTGCTACCGCCATTCGGGTGAAGAAATGTGCTCGCGACAATCGTTCGCGAGATCGCTACTTAATCGAGGTAAATGGAGACGCAGGTAGTCCCGCACCGTTGTAAAGGTGACACTCCGGACTGTTCGCCCAGCCGTATCGCGCGGCAACCGGTAACACAACAGAAGGACTGCTCAAAACCACGGTGCTTCCGTCAATCTTGGCGTCTGCCGGAGCAAACTGACCGTCCGTTCCGGCGACTTCGAACCCCGTCAACGCGCCGCCTTTGGCTTCGAGGCTGGTTGCGTGATCAAACCATACCCGCAAGTTGCTGCCCTCTGGCGTTACCTGGCGATAGAGCGGCCCGGAGAACTCGAGCTGTTCTCCGTAACTCAGAGCACGCGCAGCCAGAGCCAGTCTCCGGCCCACGGTAAGTTTGTCTGTCGGATGCACGTCGTCGGGATTACCGATATCAATCGTCACCGCCATTCCCGTGTTGCGCAACTCCAGCGTCCGCCGTTGCGACTCCCGGATCTGAAAATATTCCTCAGCGGGAGTGGATTTGAAATTCGCCAGTTGCACATACAGAAAAGGGAAGTCGCCGATCGACCATTGGTTGCGCCAGTCCTCGATCATCGTGCGGAAAAGGCGCTCGTAGGTCGGATAACGCTCCAGCGCACTGTTGCTTTCGCCCTGGTACCAGATCACTCCGCGAATCGGAAAAGGAGTAAGTGGCGCGATCATCGCGTTAAAAAGCTGTGCTGGAGCCCATGTGTTCAGCACTGGGTGCCAGGCAAACTTCGGCGCAGGCTTGCCTTGTACCTTGGCCTCGTCGATGAGCCGGGTCCGAACCTTTTGTTCAAGCGAAGCGGAAGCTTCTCGCTCCGTCATATGGCCGCGCGCGGTGAAGACCGGAGCCAGTCCTGGATCTGCCCCCAATGCTGTGAGACTTGTCCATGCCTCTGCAACCGTTCCTCCCCACGTCGAGTCGATCACCCCAACCGGGACGTGCTCGCGCTGCTCGATCTCCTGCGCAAAGTACCAGGCCACCGCTGAGAATTCCTTTGCTGATTCCGGCGTGGACGCGGTCCAGGCCGTTCCGTCGAGGTCGGTCTTCGGAAATTCGGAGAATTCTTTTTTCACAATCATCAGGCGGATCTTGTCATCGGCCGCTTTGGGCAAATCTACGGCTGCTGTCGATGCCTTGCGCATCTCGAATTCCATGTTGGATTGCCCGCCTGCTACCCAGACATCCCCCACCAGTATGTCTTCCAGAGTGATGGTGTTGTTCCCTTTCACCGTGAGTTGGAACGGCCCTCCTGCCGCACCCGGCGGCATGTAAACGCTCCACAGCCCCAGATCATTCGCGGCGGTCGTTCTGTCCTGACCCCGGAAGCTCACAGTTACGCTTTCACCCGCCGCAGCCCAGCCCCACATGTGCACGGGCAGATCACGCTGCACCACCATGTGGCTGTCCAAGACCTTTGGGAGCGTCACCTCGCCGTAAATCGAGCCGGCGTAGAAGAAGGCAAAAAGTGAAATTGCGAAGCGCAGCAGCGCCGGAAATTGAAAACTCAAGTGAACCTCTTCTGAATAAATAGGGTTGGCCAATATTTTGAACGATTTTTCCTTCGAAAGAAAACGGTAACACGCAGGCAGGCAGTGCCGCTAGGGTCCAATCGGTTGGGCTGCAAGGGGGGTGAAAAATACATCGCTTACCTTGTTTTGGAAAGTTCCCAGACCAGGAAAAACCCCGTAATGCGGCAACTTTGAAGCGAATTCTGTGTCTATTTTCAAGGAGAGGCAAACCGCCCTTTGCCTGATGCGCCCTGCGGACTGAGCTGGACGTAGCGGTAAGTTATGCACTGTCAACGACAGTGCATAGTGCAACAGCGCTTAATCGGTCGGTATTTGCTATTTCCCGTACCCCAATTCCGAGAGATCACTGATGCAACTTTTCCAATGGAGCGGGAAAGTAAAACCACAGAGAATTCCCCTGAAAGCAACCGCTCTCTTTCTCCTGCTTTTGTCGGCGCCGCATTTGTTTGCACAGGCCGCGCTGTTACTGGAGCAGCCCTTCGGCGTTTTTGGCACTCTGAATCCAACTGGCCATGCCGCCCTTTATTTGCAGCGCGTCTGCGCTGATTCTCCTGTTCATCTGCGCCTTTGTGAGCCTGGCGAGTATGGAGTCGTCATCAGCCGTTACAAAGGCATGGGCGGTTATGACTGGGTTGCTATTCCCTTGATCCCGTATCTCTATGCTGTCGACGACCCATCCCAGGTGCCTACCCACGTGAATGAGGACACCGTCAATCAACTGCGCAGTCACTATCGCGAAGCCCGCCTCGATGCATTTGGAGCACACCTGCCACCCGGAGGCTTTTTCAACGGGGGCTGGACGGAACTGGTCGGTACTGCATACGACCGCCACACCTATGCCTTTCGGTTTGCGACCACTCCTGAACAAGACAGGGAACTGATCGCACGCCTGAATGCGCAGCCTAACAAGTCGCACTTCAATATCCTCTACAACAACTGTGCCGACTTCGACCGCTTTCTTCTGAACAACTATTTCCCGCATCAGTTCGGGCGCACCGTCTTTCCGGATGCCGGCATCACAACTCCCAAACACGTCACCTACACGCTCGTGAAGTACGGCAAGCGCCACCCCGAGGCGCAGCTAACCGTCCTTGAAATCCCTCAAGTGCCTGGCTATCGGCATCAGAGCCGCGCCATTCACGGCGTAACAGAGACGCTCATCACCAATGGTTATGTAATCCCGGTCGTGGTCCTCAATCCGTACATAGCTGGCGGTCTGCTGGTGGACTATCTGGTACGCGGCCGCTACCATCTCATTCCTAAAAATCCAACCGTCGTAGACGCCGAGCATCTGGACGCATTGGCACAGCCTGCGACTTCGGTCACGAACCCGAGCCCGATATTGACAGGCTTCAGCTCGCAGCAAGACAATCCCATTGATCGAGCAAACGCAATGGGAATGACGCTGAATGGAGAAGGCTCTGTCTCGGCGAACCTCCTGCGGCAAATATCCACGGACAGTCAGAATAACCAGCCCTGAGCACAGATTAGGTAAGAACAGCGCCCATGAGTATGCCAAAACCGCAGAGTTTCCGGAATCACGCGAGCGTCGATCCGCCATTTCACTTCGTTGCAATGGCTGCACTTTTTCTAAACTTGATCTTCGGTATAATCCTGCTATTTCTCAGCGCGCGAAGCCAGCTGATGCTCACACTTTGGATTGTGACTTTGTCCGTGGTGTTACTGATTACGTTCTTCAAGTCACGCATGTACCCGCTCAAAGTGCAGGATCGGATCATTCGCCTCGAAGAGAGGCTGCGCATGGATGCCCTGCTGCCGGAGCCACTTCGAAAGCGCATCCCTGAACTCACAGAGGATCAATTAATCGGACTGCGCTTCGCCTCCGACGACGAACTGCCTTCGCTTGTGGAGCTGACCCTCGACAAGCACCTGGACCGTAAGCAGATCAAAGAGCGCATCCAGAACTGGCGTCCAGACCACTACCGCATCTGAGTCTGGCCAATCAACTCCCGATCGAAATAGAAATGCCCGAGTGAGAGTTGCTCATTCGGGCATCTACTGAAACTGGTTTTCTGGTCTTATTTCTTGTCCAGCCATTCCTCGTAAGGCCCTTTGTGGTCTTCTATCTTCCCATGCTCAAAGTTCCACAGGCGGGTACCCACCTCTTCCAGCAGATCTTGATCGTGCGTGACGAGGAAGACCGTGCCTTCATAGCGTTGCAGGGCGATGTTTAGCGCATTGATCGACTCGAGATCGAGATGGTTTGTCGGTTCGTCGAGGATAAGGATGTTCGGCTTCAGCAGCATCAGGCGGCAGAAGAGCAATCGCGCCGTCTCGCCGCCCGACAGCGCTTTCGTCGGCTTAAGTCCTTCTTCGCCGCTGAACAGCATCTGCCCAAGCAGACCGCGAATCTCCTCGCGCGTAACCTTGGGATCGAACTGATGCAGCCAGTCGGAAACTGTCATTCCGTGCTGAATAATGCCCGAGACATCCTGCGGAAAGTATCCGATCTGCGCCTCGTGTCCCCACTTTACGACGCCCGCGTCGAGTGAGAACTCCTTGTCCGCCTCGCCGGGCACATTCGCGAGGAGGGACTTCAACATCGTCGTCTTGCCCACGCCGTTGCGGCCCATCAGGCAGACTTTTTCGCCGCGCATCACCGCGCCGCCGAAGCCTTCAATGACAACCTGATCGCCGTAAGTCTTGCGGACTCCTTCAATTTCCAGCACATGCTTGCCGCTGGGCCTCAACTGGTCAAATTTGATAAAGGGCCGCTGAATATTTGACCGCGAGAGCTCGGCGCTCTGCAGCCGCTCCACTTCCTTCTTGCGGCTGGTCACCTGCGTAGAACGCGTACCCGCAGCAAATCGCGCGATGAACTCATTCAACTGCGCAACCTTCTTTTCGCGCTGCTCGTTCTGAGCCTCAAGCTGCGAACGAATCTGTGTCTTGGCTACGACCATGTCGTCATACCCACCGGTGTAGGTGATGATCGTCTGATAGTCGATATCGGCCGTGTGCGTGGTGACGCCATTCAGAAAATGTCGATCGTGCGAAATCGTGATCACCGTTCCCTGAAAGCCGTTGAGGAACTCCCGCAGCCAGTGAATCGACTCCAGATCGAGATGGTTCGTCGGCTCATCTAGCATAAGTGCTTGCGGTTTGCCAAAGAGGGCCTGCGCCAGCAGCACACGCACCTTCTGCCCGCCCTGTAACTCGCTCATCTTGCGCTCATGCAGTTCGTCAGGAATGTCGAGTCCTTGCAGCAGCACGGCTGCATCGCTCTCTGCCGTGTAGCCGTCCTCGTCACCCACTACGCCTTCCAGCTCGCCCAGACGCATCCCGTCTTCGTCTGTCAACTCGGCCTTCTCATAGATGCGATCCCGCTCTTCGAGCGCCGCCCACAACGGAGCGTTGCCCATAATCACGGTGTCGATCACGCGGTAGGCGTCGAAGGCAAATTGATCCTGTCGCAGAATTCCGAGCTTGCGTGGGCGCACCACGGAACCCTTCTGCGGCTCCAGTTCGCCCGTCAGAATCTTCATGAAGGTGGACTTGCCGGCTCCGTTAGGGCCAGTAAGGCCGTAGCGCCGCCCCGGAGTAAAGCTCACGCTCACATCCTCAAAAAGGACTTTTGAGCCGTAACGCATCGTCACATTGCTGACACTGATCATTCGTTTCGATTTCCTGCCATGGCCGCCTCTTTCAGCGGCGTGTCGTGAGCCACACAACGGTGCAAGCCCGTCGGGCTTATGAGTTCCAGACTTTTGGATGGTTCGGGCGTGCCTGCCGGGCCGCCCAGCAAGACCTTCTACTCTTCTAGTTTCTCACATCCTGCGTTTTAGAAAAAACGATTGGGGATTCGCCGCATCGCAGCCCGCTTCGACACCCGAACACAAGAAGTTCCTGTCGTACGCAACTCTCGCGCCTCTGCGTTTGCGAACGCTGCATTCCTCCTGCTAACGTCAACCTGTGTTTACTCGTCGCAGCCTCCTCAAGCTCGGCGGCATGGCCGCGGCGTCCGCCGCCTTGTCAGAAAAAGCCCGGACCCTCGCATCCGCTGATTACACGCTGGATATCGCTCCGTACACCGTGGAGCTCTCGCCCAAACACTCCATCCGGACGGTCGCCTACAACCAGCAGATTCCAGGCCCCTTGTTGCGCTTCAAAGAAGGGCAGCAAGTCACCATCGACGTGACCAACCACTCCGCCAGTGAAGAGATTGTTCATTGGCACGGCCTCTTTACGCCGTCGGACGTCGATGGTGCGATGGAAGAAGGCACACCAATGATCCCGGCCGGCGGCAAAGCCAGTTACACCTTGTCTCCGAGTCCCGCGGGCTTTCGCTGGTATCACACCCACACCTTTGCAGGCGAAGACCTGAAAAAAGGCCAGTACACCGGTCTGCACGGACACATCCTCATCGATCCGGCGAATTCGAGCGAAAACCCAGGACATTTCGACCAGGAAATCCACCTCACCCTCCACGACTGGGATGGGGAGATGATTGCCAGCGGCGACGGATCGATGAACCCGGTTTACAAATTCGCGTCCATCAACGGCCGTCTTCTTGGCTCCGGCGACCCGCTGCGCGTCAAGAAGGGCCAGCGCGTCCTCCTGCACATCCTCAATTCGAGCGCTACCGAGCAACATTGGATCGCCTTGGCAGGCCATCAGTTCCGCGTCATCGCCCTCGACGGTAACTCCGTGCCGAATCCTCAGTCGGTGCCCATGTTGCGGCTGGTTCCCGCCGAGCGCGTCTGCGCCATCGTCGAGATGAACAACCCCGGCGTCTGGGTACTGGGCGAAGTGCGCAAGCACATCCAGGCAGCCGGCCTCGGTATCGTCGTCGAATACGCCAACAGCAACGGCAAACCCGTGTGGCAGCAGCCGGAATCACTGCTTTGGAACTACCATACCTTCGCGGCGGTGAATCCGGCTTCCGTGCCTGCCGGAAACGTAATCGACATTCCACTCGTCTTTGAATCCAGATTTGCAGGGCATGGCGCGCCGGATCACTGGATGATCAACGGAAAGTCCTGGCCAAACACCGAAACGATTTCGCTCACCAGAGGCCAGCGCTACCGTCTCAAATTCAAGAACACGAGCTCCGACGATCATCCGGTTCATTTGCACCGTCATAATTTTGAAATTCGCAGCCTTCCCGGGAATCCTCAGACGCAGGGCGTCATCAAAGACGTGGTACTCGTAGAAGCCAAAACCGACGTGGACGTTGAGTTCACGGCAAACAACCCCGGATCAACCCTGTTTCACTGCCATCAACAGAACCACATGGACGAGGGCTTCATGATGCTGTTTCGTTATGTGTGATGTGCGCGGCCGGAAGGAAGAACTGTTTAGCTACCTATGCGTCATACTTCGACTTTTACATTCGCACTTCTTTTGATCTCAGGCCTTTTCGCCTTGCCATCCTTGCACGCGCAGGGCAACTACGAAATTCAGGTCTACGGTTCTGACACCGAACCGGCCAAAAGCACCATGGTTGAGCTGCATTCCAACTACACCATCGACGGGCAAAAGAAACTTATCGACGGCGTTTACCCAACGAACCACCAGGAGCATGAAACTCTCGAGATCACGCAGGGCATCAACAGCTGGTCCGAGGTCGGATTCTACGTCTTCACCAGCCTTCAGGATGGCCGCGGATGGCAATGGGTCGGCGATCACATCCGGCCAAGGGTTAAGGTGCCCGACTCCTGGCATTGGCCAGTCGGTGTAAGCCTTTCCACCGAGGTTGGCTATCAGCGAGCGTCATATTCTCCCGATACCTGGACCTGGGAGATCCGTCCGATCATCGATAAATCTGTCGGTCGGTGGTACTTTGCGGTCAATCCAGCTCTTGAGCGAACCCTCCACGGCCCCGACGTCAACCTTGGCATCGGTTTCTCGCCAGCCGTGAAAGTGGGCTATGACTTCACGAAGGTTGTGAGCGGCGGCGTGGAATATTACGCGGACTACGGCAGTATCACTTCGATCGCTCCGCTCCACGACCAGCAGCAACAGATATTCCTTGTCACCGACCTGAATGTCTCTCCAAAGTGGGAGATCAACCTGGGTGTCGGCTTAGGCCCAACAGCCGCCACCGATCGCTGGATGGTCAAAGGCATCCTCGGACGCCACTTCTCCTGGGTAAAGCAGTCTGTAACGGATTAGGAGAGCCCGCTGTTTGCGCGGGCTAGTGCCCGCACAAACAGCCATTATCTTTGTTGCTGTGCCAAAACCACCTGCATCGTTACCGCAAAGAGATCAAACCCAAACTCCGTGGGATGATGAACATCCCAGAAGAACGTGTGATCCGGATCGGCGCAAACCGAGGTAGTCAGGCAAGGTGTTGTGATGTTCGTAAATCCGTAGTGCGTTGGATCATTTTCGAGAGATTCCAGCAGGCTATATACATCCAGCCTCAGGATATGAACACCCTCGATCCAGTCTTCGAGCCCCAGCAGCAGATTGAGATCCCGATTGGCCGCCACGACCGCTTCATGATCGAACGTCGCATTCGCCTGGCCGGCGGGAATGAGTCCAACATCAAACAAATTAGGAATAACAAAGTGCCTCGCACCCGCCCGCCGCAAGGCCAACTCGCTTTCGGCAATGGCAGTCGCGATTTGAAAGGCCAGCGCATCGGGTGAACCGCCCGTTGCATCCAGAATGTCATTTCCGCCGCCTTCAATCACGTAAAGCGCATTCGGATCAGCCTTGCCTCCGTGTCCGGCCAGATACAACCCTACTTGTTCCGGCACACTCGGAATCGTCCCGCCTGCAAGTTGCACTGGAGCCGTAGCCAAAGCTCCCCCGAAGGCATAATCTGTTCCGCCCGCAAGGTATGGCTTCATTGGCAGGCCGAGTCCTCCCGCAACATGCTCGATCCAGATTGGCCCGTTCGAGAAGCGGCCGTTGTAATATGGTGCCGCCGGTTCTGCCCCGCCAGTCGCGATGAAGATATTACCGACATCGCAATAACTGTCGCCGAACACATAAATGGCGTCATAGCTTGGAATCGCAGCCTGCATCGCGAAGGGTGCCAGGCCAATGGAAATGAAAATCGTCAGAATCCACGATGGTTTTCGCATACAATCCCCCAGTCTCCTAGGCTCTGAATGAACAACTATCTTCAGCGTGGGAGGATGCTAGCGACTAACCAGGTTGCTGTCAACGCGTTTCTTTGTCGAGTAAGTTCGGCCTGGACCAGGGCATCTGCGACCGGGGAGGGGCTCCAGCCTGAAGAGCAACCGCAGGCTGGAGTTGCACGTTGGGATTCCTGGCGGAAGTTATCCCCAGATCGCGGTCACCAGATAATTGGTAACAAATGCTGCTCCGTAGGCCAGCGCCAGCATATAAGCGAACTGCAGCGCGGGCCACTTCCAGCTATTGGTCTCGCGCCGTACGATAGCAATCGTCGATGTACATTGCAGCGCGAAGGCGAAGAAGACCATCAGCGCAATCGCTCCACCGAGCGGCAAATCATGATGCAGCGCCGTCTGCAGACTCAACGCCTGCGTCTCCGGGTCTGCGCCATACAGGGTGCCCATAGTGCCGACCATCACTTCGCGCGCGAGCACGCTGGAGAGCAATCCAATGCCTATCTTCCAGTTGAAGCCAAGCGGCGCAATCACCGGCTCGATAAAGTGGCCCAGCCGGCCGATTACGCTTTCCGTCAGCTCCGCATGATGCCCCGCATGAAGCGGAAAATATGCTAGCACCCAAAGCGCCAGCGTGACCGAGAGAATGATCGTGCCAGCCTGGGTGAGGAAGACCTTCGCGCGATCCATCAGGCGCAGGCTGAGCGAGCGCAGCGTCGGCATCCGGTACTGCGGCAACTCAAGAATGAATGGCGTGTCGCTCGACTTCAGAATGGAGCTCTTCAACAGCCGCGCCGTCACCAGCGCGGCCAGGAAGCCAATGAGATAGAGGCTCAGCATCACAATCGTCTTCAGGCCGATCAATCCGCCCGCGAAGGCAACATTCGGAACAAATGCAGCAATCAAAAGCATGTACACCGGCAGCCGCGCCGAACAAGTCATGAATGGTGTCACGAGAATCGTAGCAAGGCGGTCACGCTTGTTCTCAATCGTGCGCGTGGCCATGATCGCAGGCACCGCGCAGGCATACGCCGAGAGCAGCGGGATAAATGCCTTACCGTTCAGCCCGATCGACCGCATCACGCGGTCGGCAATCAAGGCTGCGCGAGCGAGATACCCGGTATCTTCAAGTACTCCGATAAAGAGAAACAGCAGAAGAATCTGCGGAAGGAAGACAAGCACCGAAGTTACGCCCTTCCACGCCCCATCCAGCACCAGCGACCGGATCCACCCATCCGGCAGAAAATCTGTCGCATAAGTTCCCAGCCGCCCCAGAAGGTCTCCCAGCCCATCGCTCAGTGGCTGCCCGATCGAAAACACCACTTCAAAGACCGAGATCACGACAAGGAGGAAAAGCAGTGGACCCCATACACGATGCAGCAATATCGCATCGACGCGTCGCGATGCCTGCGCGGAAAGCGGCGCGCGATACCCAGTCCGCGAACTCACCTGCGCTGCCCAGCGATGCGTGCTCATCGCGTTTCCCAGGACCGGCAGCATCAGTGGAGCTTGTTCCGGCTTGCCGTCGACCTTCTTCGATTGCCGATTGAGAAACAGTTGGATGGCCTCCATCCCGGTTCCCTTGGTGGCGCTCACCAGGGCAACCGGTGCCTGCAACTCCTGAGCCAGTAGCAGCGGATCGATGGCCCCGCCGCGCGCATCCATCAGGTCGCTCATGTTGAGGAGCACCATCGTGGGCAAGCCCATTGCAAGCACTGGAGCGGCCAGCATCAGCTGTCTCGTCAGGTGCAGGGAATCGAGCACCAAGAGCACCGCATCCGGCTTTGGCGTGCCGGGCATGTGGCCTTCCAGCACATCGATCGAGACCCGCGCATCTTCCGAATAGGCGTCAAGCGAGTAAATCCCGGGAAGATCGATCAGTGTCAGATCGTCGCGACCCACGCCAGCCATGCGGCCCATGCGCTGTTCCACTGTGACGCCAGGATAGTTGGCCACCTTCTGCCGTAACCCGGTTAGGCGGTTGAAAAGAGTGGATTTTCCTGAATTAGGCGGACCGATCAGCGCGATTGTGTGAACGCTTCCGTGAGATTTCGCCCCAGGTAACGGGACTGGCGGTACATAGACAGGAGGCGCACAGCACTCGCTCATCGAACTGCCTCAATGATTTCCTGAATGGGCTTTTCCGGGGAGGTCGTACGTACAACAGCCTCTGTCTCCGCATCCCTCTGCACAGAAGTTACTCGAATCTCTCGCGCTGTTTCGTGCCGCAGAGCGATCTCAATTCCATCTACCGAATACACCGTGGGATCACCTGACGGGGCGCGATGCAGCGCCTTCACCCGCGCGTCTGGTACAAAGCCCATATACATCAAATGGTTCTGGACGCCCGGCGGCAAGTCCAACGCCACCAGCACTCCGCTTTCGCCTACCGAAAGACTGCTCAGCACACGCAACTGGCGCACTCCAAAATATCGCCCCGGTGTTTCCGGGAAGGGTCATTACAAATCGAGGGAACTGAAGAATTACGACTAGTTCAGTCGGACTTCAGTATACGACCGATTAGGTCTGGATTGCAATGCAACATCCGCGTTACAACCAACTGTTCTGTAACCAGTTTAAGTAGTCTTCTTCAGGTTCCCGTCACAGCCATTTCGTTCATTTGCGGGTTTGAGATTTACACTCCGGTAAGAACCCGAAGACGCAAATGACTTGGAATCGTTCGGACCACGGGAATAACCGCCGATCGGCCTTTGGCGGCGTTACACTCCCAACGAGGAATTACCCGCAATGAATATCGTCGCCTTCCAAGCCAGCATAAACAACGACATACCCCCGGCAGACCTATCCGCGCCCCTCGAAGCTCTCTGGTGGGATAAGAAAGGGGATTGGTCCCGTGCGCATCAACTCGTCGACGAACTCGAAACCACAGAAGGAATGGCAGTTCATGCCTATCTCCACCGAAAAGAAGGGGAGCAATGGAACGCCGACTATTGGTATCGCCGCGCAGGCCGCACTTACTACCGAATTCAACTAGGCGACGAATGGACCGCACTCGTTCAGGCATTTCTTCGCAGATAGCTAGGCGGGCTGGAAGTTAGGAGCTGCTTCAACCCAGCCGCACCAGTTCCCGTGCTTCCTGCTTCGGCCCCAGGATCGATATCTTTGGAATCTTGCCTCGTACCATCGCAACCTCATCGCATCGATGCAAACGAGGACAGGTTTGGCAGTCCTTGAAGACCTTATCCGGCAGATCCGCCTTATCCTCGACGGTCCGGAATCCGTACTTGAAAAAGAAATCCGGAATGCGCGTGAAAAGGCACACAGACTGAATCCCATGTTCTTCGGCCTCTTCGATAAGAGCCTTCAGCACACGCCCGCCCGCACCGCGTCCCTTCGCGCCGGGCTTCATGACAATCGACCGCACCTCAGCCAGATGCGGTCCATAAAGATGCAGCGCGCCGCAGCCGAGAAACACGCCCGTATCCGACTCTGCAACCGTAAAATCGCGGATATTCTCGCATATCTCGGCAAACTGGCGCTTAAGAAGAGTGCCATCGCCGCTGAGACTGTTCACCAATTCAAAGACGTCCGAAGCGTCCTGAAGGCGCGCCTTACGCACCAGCATGAACCGCCTCCTGTCTGCCCGTCCGCGCACCGCTATGCAAGACCGATTGAATGCGCTCCTCTGCGGCAATGACCGCTTCTCGAACCTGGTTTCGCGCGGTTCCGCCGATTACATCGTGGCAATCCAGCGTAGCTTCCAAAGTGATCGCATCATAGAAATCGACTTCAAACTCTTCGCCAAACTGACGCAGTTCCTCCAGCGTAAGCCCATTCAATTCCAAGCCTTTTTCAAGGCCGAACCGCACAGCGTTCCCGATCTTCTCATGTGCCTTACGGAAGGGAACTCCCTTGTGCACCAGGTAGGTGGCCGCCGCCATCGCATTTAGGTAGCCATTCTCGGCAGCCTCCTGCATGCGCCCCGCATTGAACTCAAGTGCGCTCGTGAACCGGGCCAGCAACCCCAGCATCTGCGCCGTTCCACGCACGGCAAAGGCCGGTTCCTGCGTCTCCTGCATGTCCTTGTTGTAGGCCAGCGGCAATCCCTTCAACTGTAGCGTTACGGCAGCCGCAGCGCCATGAATGCGGCCGACCTTGGCCCGCACCAACTCGGTCAAATCCGGATTCTTCTTCTGCGGCATTGCGCTCGATCCCGTCGAAAAAGCCTCTGGCAACTGCACAAATCCAAACTCTGCTGTAGCAAACAGAGTGATCTCTTCCGCAAACCGGCTGGCATGAAGTCCAACAAACGTCAACGCCTGCAAGTATTCCAGTACAAAGTCGCGATCGCTCGTAGCATCCATGCTGTTTGCAGTCGGCGCAGTAAAATCAAGCTCTTTCGCCGCAATCCAGCGGTCAAGTTTGAGCGTTGCGCCGGCGACCGCACCTGAACCCAGGGGGCAGTAATTCAATCGCGCTGCGCAATCGTGCAGGCGGCTGATATCACGCAGCAACATTTGCGCATACGCCAGTAGCCAATGCGCCACCAGCACCGGCTCCGCGCGCTGCAAATGCGTGTAGCTCGGCATGACCGCATCGCCCGCAGCTTTCGCTTTTGCGACCAGCGCCAATGCCCAATCGCCAAGAGCAGCGACAGTCCCTTCTATCTGCCCACGAACATACAGCCGCAGATCCGTTGCAATCTGCTCGTTGCGGCTACGCCCCGTATGTAGCTTCAGCGCCAGGGAGCCGAGCCGCTCAGTAAGGGCAATCTCAACAAAGTGATGAATGTCCTCGGCTGTCGCATGATCACGCACCTTCGCTGCGTTCTCGGGACTGGCATATTCTGCCGCAATGTCGTCGAGGATCGCTCGCAGATGATAGAGCTCGTCGCTGTTCAATATGCCTGCCGCGGCAATTGCCGACGCATGAGCCTTACTGGCAGCTACTTCTTCTTGCAGTAGCTGCCAGTCAAAGACAATCGATCGCTGCCATGCTTCGAATTCCGCGTCGAGAGGCTCTCGAAAGCGGCCTGACCACATCTTTGTAGCATTTTGTTCGCTAGACATGATAATTCTTTGATTCCTTCGCCTTCCATTCGGTCGATCTATATTTCCGACGCTTCTGGCATGGTCAAGAACAGCTTACGCATTCTGGGTAAAGCTGGCAGTGTTTGAGAGGCCTCCCAGCAGTAACAGCAGCAGCGCCTTTTGTGCATGCATTCGATTCTCTGCCTGATCGAAGACAATCGACTGCGGCCCATCAAGCACCGCGTCCGTGACTTCCGCATTGCGGCGTGCCGGAAGGCAATGCATAAACACCGCATGACCAGCGGCCCGGGACATAAGAGCTTCATTCACCTGAAACGGCCGGAAGATCGGCGCCCGCTTGGTCGACTCGTGCTCAAAGCCCATGCTGACGCAAACATCGGTATAGACTGCATCTGCGTTTTCCGCTCCGGCCTGCGGGTCTTGCGTCAGCCGAATCTCACATCCATTCGCTTCCGCCTTTTCGCGCGCCAGCGTAACAATCTCGATATCCGGCGAGTATCCGCGTGGCGTGGCGACGGTCACGTTCGCCCCCAGTTGCGCGCCCGTAAGCATCAACGAATGGCAGACGTTGTTCCCGTCGCCAACGTAGGTGAAGTTCATGCCGCGAACCGTGCCGAAATGCTCCTCAAGGGTCATAAAATCCGCCAGCGCCTGGCACGGATGCTCAAAGTCCGAGAGCGCGTTAACCACCGGCACGCGCGAGTGCGCCGCCATCTCGGTGATCGTGTCATGCGCATACGTCCGCAACACGATCACATCCACCCAGCGCTCCACATTGCGCGCCACGTCCGCAATCGACTCGCGCTCACCGAGCGGAGAGTTTGTCTGATCCACGAAGATGGCATTGCCGCCCATCGTGTTGATGCCTGTCTCAAAGCTCAACCGCGTGCGCAGACTGGCCTTCTCAAACATCAGCACCATCTGCTTCGCGTCCAGCGCGTGCCTGTACTCGCGCGGATTGCGCTTCACATCATGGCCAAGCTTCAAAATCGCCCTGACTTCGGCGCTGGAAAGATCGTTGATCGAGCACATGTCTTCGCCCGCGAGTCGCGCTGCGGCCGTCAGTATGTCCTGATCCTGCTCTACGGGAATGGCGGCCATCTGCCGCTCCACAAATGCCTTGCTAGCCACGGACCTGTCCTCCCACGTGATCGGCCGCCTCGCCCACAGCAATGCTGCTGGCGTGCTCCTTGAGAATCTCATCCAGAGCCGCGATGGCCTGGTCCACATGTTCTTTCTGAAGAATGAAAGGCGGCAGGAAGCGAAGCACCGTGTCGCTGGTGCAGTTGATGAGAATCTTCCGTTGCAGCATTTCTTTCACCACTAACTTCGCGAGATCCGCCGAATCCAGCTCAGCCGCAAGCATAAGTCCCTTGCCGCGCACGTCGACAATCGCGCCGTGTTTGTTGGCAAGCCCTTTCAGTTGTTCCTGAAAGTAGTCACCCACCTCGATCACATGCTCCAGCAACCCTTCGCGCTCGATCGTGTCGATTACCGCAATGGCAACTGCGCAAGCCAGCGGTCCTCCACCAAAAGTTGTCCCATGCATGCCGGGATGAATTGCTCGCGCAACCTCTTCAGTGCAGAGCGTCGCGCCGAGCGGGATGCCGCCTGCGAGAGGCTTTGCCAGCGTAGTAATATCCGGGCGAATCCCGTAGTGCTGATACCCGCACCACTTGCCAGTACGCCCCATTCCCGCCTGGATTTCGTCCACGATGAGCAGTGCGCCAGTCGACGCCGTCAATTCGCGTGCGGCGTTAAAGAATTCCTGCGTCAGAGGCCGAATCCCGCCCTCACCCTGAATTGACTCCATCAGAACCGCGCAAACCTCATTCGAGAATTTCGCCCGCAGGTCCGCTACATGGTTGAAGCGAACAAACTCCACGCCCGGCACGACCGGTCCAAATGGTTCACGATACTTAGCCTTGTGAGTCGTCGAAACCGATCCAAAAGTACGCCCATGAAAACTATGTTCCAGCGCCAGAAACTTCGTCCCGATCGTCTTGCCTTCCGAGCGCAACAGCCCGGCATGAGCCCGAGCCAGTTTCATCGCTGCTTCCCATGCCTCGGTGCCAGTATTCGCGAAGAAAACGCGATCCATTCCGGTCCGCTCCGTTAGCCGCAGCGCAAGCTCCGCCTGTCCCTCATGAAAATAGAGATTCGACGTATGGATCAGCGCACGGCTCTGGCGTGCAACCGCTTCCTCAATCGCAGGATGGCCATATCCCAGCGCATTTACGCCAATGCCGCTCAACAGGTCCAGATAGCGTGCTCCATTTTCGTCAATTAGATGAACACCCTCGCCGCGTTCAAAGAGCAGGGGATTACGTTCGTAGGTCGAAAGTAAAAGTCGCGCCTCGGCAGCGCGAATCGTATCCAGCTTCATATCTAATTCCTCTCCTCAGGAGGCCGCTAAGCCACCATCACTTCCGTTCCTTCGGCAACTCGTGACGTACACAAATCAGGCAGGACTTGAGCAGCTTCCGCCGGCAAAATGCGCACTCGCTTCACCCCATGCAACAGCGCCTCACGGCAAGCACTCAGCTTCGGCAGCATTCCACCGGAGATCACGGCGCTCTTCGCCATCTCGGCAATCTGGTCGATGCTCAACCAACGCATCACTTCGCCGCTGGCTCCGCGCACCCCAGGCACATCGGTCAGAAATACTAATGCGTCCGCGCGGCAAGCTGTGGCGCAAGCCGCGGCCATCTCATCGGCATTGATGTTGTAGTACTCGCCGTCAAAGCCCAGCGCCATGGAGGAAATCACCGGCACGCCCTGCAACTGCCAGATAGCCTCAATCCACCGAGGATCGCTCGCGGCAATCTCGCCTACGTATCCAAGATCCGGTTCCGTGCGCTTCTTGCGTGCGCGAAACATCAGCCCGTCGCCGCCCGAAAGCCCAATCGCAGGCTGCCCAACGGAACCCAGCGCCGCCACCAGCCCTTTGTTCACGCGACCTGCAAAGACCATCAACGCCGTGTCGCGCGTCTCGGCATCTGTAACTCGCAGTCCGTTGATGAATTCGCTCTTCTTGCCTAGCTGAGCAAGAGTCTTGGTAAGTTGAATTCCCCCGCCATGCACCACCGCCACCTGGTTGCCATCCTGCACCAGGTTCGCAATCGCGCGTACGCATCCCTGCAAAAGCGTTGGGTTTTCGAGGCCCGCTCCACCGAGCTTGATGACATACTTCATTCCAGACCCTCCGCCTCGCCCCAGCCCTGCATTACATTGAGATTCTGCACCGCCTGCCCTGCAGCGCCCTTGAGCAGGTTGTCCAGGCAACTCACAATCACCGCCCGACGCCCGTCTTTCGCAATGTTGAAGCCAATGTCCGCGTAGTTGGTACGAACGGAATACTGAATCTGCGGCAATGTCGTTCCAAAGAGCCGAACAAGCGGACTTCCGTGATAGAAATCCCGGTAGCATTTCTCGATCGCATCATTTGTCTGCGATTCAACAAACCGCACATAGATCGTCGAAAGAATGCCCCTGGGAATCGGCAACAGATGCGGCGTAAAGGTCAAAGCCTCCGCATCTACGCCCAACTGCTCCAGTAACTCGCCGGTATGACGATGGGTAAACACCCCGTAAGCAGACAAATTATCCGCGGCATACATAAAGTGAGTCTTTGCGGACGGTGCCTTGCCCGCGCCACTGACGCCACTCTTTGAATCGCAGACAATGCCATGGTTCAAATCGACCAATCCCGCCTCCAGAAGCGGTTTCAGCGCCAGAATCACCGAAGTTGCGTAACATCCCGGATTCGCCACCAATCCAGCTCCGCGAATCTCCGCCCGGTGCAGCTCCGGCATTCCGTAAACCGCCTCCAATTGCGTATGCAACGCCGTTGTCGAACCCTCATCCTCAAACTTGTAGACAGATCGATTCGCAGCTTCTTCAAGCCGCCAGGCTCCGCTCAGATCGATCACCCGGAAACCGCGTTTGCGCGCCTCCGGAGCCACTTCCCGCGAAAGCTCGTGCGGAGTCGCCAGGAATACAACCTCAACTCCCAGATCCTCCAGCAGTTCCCAGGAAAACGGCTGCACCCGTAGCGATCCAGTCTCATAGCTATCCATTAACTGCGGATGAATTTCTCCAAGCGGGATTCCGCCGCGTGCCTGATCCTGTTCATCGACACGTCCCGCAAATACCGGCATGGCGCCCTTAAGTCTGGGATGCCGCACCAGCAACCGGGCTAACTCTGCTCCCGCATATCCCGTCACGCCGACAACTGCCGTATGTACCGCTTTGCTCATTTCAACCGCTTTACCCTTCCAGTATCTTTCGCAATCTTGCGTGGACTTCCGCTGCCCGGCGCAAGTCCGGGCAAATCACCAACACAGTGTCGTCTCCCGCAATGGTGCCAACTACTTCCGGCCACAACTCGTTATCCAGGGCGGCCGCTACCGGTTGCGCCCCTCCCATCACTGTACCAATCACCACTTGATTCATCGCCTGCCGGCAGCGCAATCCAAATGTTTCCATTACATTCGCAACGCTGGGAGGTCCATCGTTTTCTTCCTCCGCCACCGCGCTAACTTCGCCGTTCCCATTTCCATTTGAAAGACGATACCCCGCAGGCCCTTTGAATAGATGCATCTCATGCATGTCGCGGGAAAGTGTCGCCTGTGTGACGGCAAAGCCCCGGCGTCGCAGCTTGCGCCGCAGATCGTCCTGGCTCTGGATGAGAGAGTTGCCGACTAACTCCCGAATCGCATTGTGACGTTCCTGCTTCATTTCGCGATCGACTTCCCTGAAGCCAGCCGCTTTGGACCGGCAAATCGAAAGCGCGGCCCCATTTCGAGGACCGCGCTTGCATAAATATACGGTAGTTTGTATAAATATGCAAAGCGGTTTCGCAAAATCTTAACGGCATTTTGAATTTACTCCCTGTCGGCCTTCGGGTCACTTCGGCGCGGTGGTGTCTTTTGCAGATGCTTTGCGTCTTTGTCAATTTCCTAAGTAGATTTCTCGTTTCAAGAGGTCGTATAGTTACGTATGGATCGCCTCCGCCTTCATTCCGATAACCGTAGCAATCCGTCTCAGGAATTGAATCTCGCGCGTCAGTTGGATTCTTTTCCGAACCTTCTTGACTCCCGTTTTGACCAGGATTCCTGCGGCGTGGGATTCGTGGCTCAACTTTCCGGTGAGCCCTCGCACGCAATTCTGGAACACGCCTTGACGGCTTTGGCCCGGCTCGAACACCGCGGAGCCGTCGCCGCGGACGGCAAGTCGAGCGACGGGGTCGGCGTCATGACTGCAATCCCGCGCGATCTGCTTCTCCTGCCGCTCGGAATCGAACTCGATCACGACAAGCCTCTCGGCGTCGCTGTCGTTTTTCTCGAAGGCGAGTCCCTGGCCTCGCGTACAGAACTCGAATCGGCGCTCGCAGCCCAGCAGATCGCGCTTTTGGCCTGGCGTCCCGTGCCGATTTGTCCGCAGATTTTAGGCTCGATCGCCGCCTCCACGTTGCCGGATATATGGCACGTTCTTGTTACGTCAGAGGATGCTGCGGACTTCGACCGCCGTTTGTATCTCGCCCGCAAGCAGTTTGAGCGCTCCGCCCTCCCCGGTTACGTCGTGTCTATTTCGTCGACGACCATTGTCTACAAGGCGCTTTGTGCCGGTCGGCTCCTGCCCGAGTTCTATCCGGATCTAGCGGACCCGGGCTTCCTGACGCCCTTCGCCGTCTTTCATCAACGCTACGCCACCAACGTACTGCCAAGCTGGGATCGCGCTCAGCCCTGCCGCACCCTCGCCCACAACGGTGAGATCAACACGATTTGGGGCAATCGCTCCCGCATGGAGGCCCGCGCTGACACTTTGCCTCTTGACCTGCACCCGGTCCTGACCATCGGCGGCTCGGACTCTTCGTCGCTGGACGAAGTCGTTGAACTACTCGCGCAGAATGGCCGCACCGTCGCCGAGGCTCTGCGTATGCTTGTGCCGCCCGCCAACCACGGCAATACATCCTCCTTTTTGCAATACACGGGCGACTGCGTTGAACCCTGGGATGGTCCCGCTGCGCTTTCCTTCGCGGACGGCCGCCAGGTCGGAGCCATTCTGGATCGCAACGGCCTGCGCCCCTGTCGCTTTGCCGTCGATGAAGACGGCCTCGTCGTAGCCGGCTCGGAAGCCGGTCTTGTCGATATGGACCCTGAGCGCGTCATTCACTCTGGACGCCTCGGTCCGGGCCAGATGATCCTCGTCGATCTCGAAACCCACGAGTTCCTTGAAAACGAAGAACTTCTCACCCGCTTCGATCAGAACAACCGTTACCAGGACCTGATACAGCGCGATACTCCGCTGGTTGTTGTCGAAGAAACCACGGAAGCTCTAGATCCAGTCGAACTGAACCGGCTGCAGCACCGCTTCGGGTACACCCGCGAAGAGGTGCGCATGATCCTTGCGCCCATGGCCACCGAGGGCAAAGAGGCCGTCTGGTCCATGGGGGACGACACGCCGCTTGCGCCGCTGGCCCGCGCTCCGCGCCCCGTGTACGCATTTTTCCGCCAGCGCTTTGCGCAGGTCACCAATCCTCCCATCGACCCTCTGCGCGAAGCGGTGGTAATCCAGATGCATACGCGTCTCGGTCCCTGGCCTCATCTGTTCGAGCCGCGCGAGCCGTTGCCGGGTCTTTCCCTGCGTTCTCCCGTGCTCTCGCTGGCGCAGATGCAGGCGCTTAAATACAAGGACCATCCGCTGGCGCAGGATCTGCCGCTCGAAGTCATCGATTGCGTCTTCTCTCACGACGAGTCTCTCGAAGCTGCTCTCGACCGGATGAGGCGCCGCGCCGTGGACCTTACCGCGGATCACGCCAAGGTTCTGCTACTCAGCGACCGATCCGCGTCTTCGTCCGCCATGCCGATTCCGATGGCAATGGCGGTTGGCGCAGTGCACCGCGCTCTTATCTCCGCGGGCGTACGCGCCGAGGTCGGCATTGCCGTCGAAGCAGGTGATTGCCGCGATATTCATCATCTGGCTGTGCTGCTTGGCATGGGCGCTGGAGCGGTCTGTCCATGGCTGGCCCTCGAAACGGCGCGCGCGCTCACTCCGGAACAAGGCGAAGCGAACACCATTCATGCGCTGGAACTCGGCTTGGCGAAGATCATGTCCAAGATGGGGATCAGTGTCGTGGACAGTTATCGCGGCGCTCACCTCTTTGACGCCATCGGCCTGTCCGACGAGATCATCGACAAGTGCTTTGTCGGAACGCCATCGCCGCTCTCCGGAATCGGATTCGAGGATATCGAGAAGCTGATTCGCCAGTCGTGGCGGGAACAATCTTCGCCTTCGGAATCGCGCGAAGCTTCCGAAGCCGCTGAAGATGGTGGTTCGCTTGTCGCAGCCATTGCTCCAGCGGCGGTGAAAGACCTGCCCGACTACGGTTTTGTTCGCTTCCGCAAGGCAGATGAGGCGGAAGTGCATGCCTGGCAACCCCAGACCGTCCGCGCCCTTCAGGCTGCCATGGGTTCTACCAAACAGGGTGCCGCTCTGGCGCTTACGCCATGGTCGGCCTTTACCACCCAGGCCAGTGAGGAGCATCCGGCTTACCTGCGTGATTTGTTGGAAATCCGCCCCGCCGGATCGGAACTCGCCCTCGAAACGGTCGAAGCTCCTGGCAGCATCTGCAAGAACTTCATCGCCTCGGCTATGAGTTTTGGTTCGTTGTCACCGGAGGCACACCAGACGATTACGCAGGCTATGAACCTGCTCGGAGGCCGCTCCAACACCGGCGAGGGCGGCGAAGACCCTTCGGTTTACCCTCCAGTGGACGGCGCTCCTTCTTTGCTGAACAACAAGATCAAACAAGTCGCCAGCGCACGTTTCGGAGTAACCGCCGAATATCTCGTTCACGCCGAGGAGATCGAGATCAAAATCGCTCAGGGAGCCAAGCCCGGCGAGGGCGGCCAGCTCCCCGGCCACAAGGTCACGGAGTTGATCGCGCGCCTGCGTCACGCTCAGCCTGGGATGCAGCTCATCAGCCCGCCGCCGCACCACGATATCTATTCGATCGAAGATCTCGCGCAACTCATCTACGACCTGAAGCGCGTCAACCCGCGCGCAGCCGTGGGGGTCAAGCTGGTTTCCGAATGTGGCGTGGGCACAGTTGCCGCCGGCGTGGCCAAGGCGTATGCCGATTACATTGTGATCGCTGGGCACACAGGAGGTACAGGAGCTTCGGCGCTTTCGAGCATCAAGTACGCTGGCGATCCGTGGGAACTGGGTCTGGCGGAGGCGCAGCAGGTGCTGATTCATAACGGCCTGCGCGGGCGCGTCCGTCTCCGGACCGATGGCGGTTTGCGCACGGCTCGCGATATCCTGATCGCCGCTCTCCTCGGCGCGGACGAGTTCGCCTTCGGAACTTCGGTGCTGGTCGCATTAGGTTGCGATATGGCTCGCCAATGCCACCTGAATACCTGTCCTACCGGCATCGCGACGCAAAAGCCTGAGTTGCGCGCCAAATTCCGCGGGAAGCCGGAGCATGTTGTACGCTTCTTCGAGGAACTCGCTCGGGAACTGCAACAGTTGTTGGCCTCGCTCGGCCTGCCTTCTCTTGCTGCTGCCACTGGACGCACCGATCTGCTCGAACAGGTGCGTTACGACGGCAATCTGAACCTCGCGCCTGTTCTCGCTGCCTCCGAGGTCGCAAAGATGACGGACGGAGCGACTCGCTGGGAGGGCAAGCGCAACGACCGCCCCGAGGAACATCCGGCGCTTGACGACGCCTGGGTAGAACCGGCTTTCGCGGCCTACAAATCCAACCAGCCTTTTTCGGTGACTACCACGATCACCAACGAAAATCGGACCGTTGGAGCGCGGCTGGCAGGTCAGATTGCTCAATTCCACACCAACAATCCGACCGCGTCGGGGTCTTCGCTGCAGTTCGAGATGAAAGGTGTTGCCGGGCAGTCTTTCGGAGCCTTCGCGGTTTCGGGAATGACGCTCAAGCTGGAGGGACTGGCCAACGACTTTGTCGGCAAGGGTCTCTGCGGCGGCGAGTTGATTCTGCGCGGCGAAGGCCGTGCGGCGCGGGAGAGCACAAAGCACGTCATTCTCGGCAACGTGGCGCTCTACGGTGCTACTTCTGGTTCCTTGTATGCCGCTGGGCGCGCTGGCGAGCGATTTGCGGTTCGTAACTCGGGCGCGCTGGCGATTGTTGAGGGCGTTGGGGATCACGGTTGCGAATACATGACAGGTGGCCTGGTTGTTGTACTTGGAGATGCGGGCATCAACTTTGGCGCTGGCATGACGGGCGGTTTGGCGTGGGTTTACGACGACAAGGCTGCATTCATCGAGAAGGGCCTGTATCACAAGGAATTTCTCGTTGCGGAGCGGTTTGACGATCTAGACCACACGGCGCAGAAGTCGATCTACGAGTTGGTCGAGTTGCATGTGGCTAAAACCTCCAGCTCTTGCGGCGTTGTTTTGCTGACGCAATGGGAGAAGCTGGCGAAGAACCTGATTCGGCTCACTCCGAAGGGGTAAATCCGCCGATCATTTGCGGGCGTAGTCAAGGCCGGCGAGAGGTTTCCAGCTCTCGCCGGCCTTTTCTGCGAGTGACCAGTGATACAGATCGTTCGTTTTCCGCTCCACAAGAACCTGCAGGACGGCTGGTTTGTCATCGAAGTTGGTGCCTTCGAATTCCATCCTCCAGAGGTTGCCCTCAATGGTCATAGGGCATTCGGTGATTTGACCGGATGCGCTCATGTACCACATGCGCAATTGGTGTCGCGCCGCGTCCCAGTACATATTTCCGTCATAGTTCTTGAGGATTCCGTGCGTGCTTACGAAGTGCGTGGTGAAGCGGAGGTAGCTGCCATTGTCGGAAGGAGAATAGCTGGTCTCGATGCGGAGCATTTCTGGACCGAACGCTGTTGCGTCCGCCGTCCAGACGCCGCCGACCAGCCATGCAAAGGCGTCAAGCGGCTTTGCCGGCTTTTCGATGGTTTTGGTAGTGCCTGCGTTCTGCGCTTGCGAGATGCAGACGATTGCCAGCACCGAAACAGCTAAGAAACCCAGATTCCATCGCCAATTTCTCAAGGCAGCACCTTGCTTTCTTGTTGCTGGAGAAGCGCCGGAAGATTAATTCCGCGAATATATCAGGAGCAGCCGCGATAATCCAGAATCATAATTGGAAGCGAATCAAATTACAGGTGTCTTGCCAAGGAGGGGTCATGGTGGAGTTGCCCGATAAGGGAATGGTGCATCGGAGCAGTCCGTACTGCGTGGATGAGACGGTGGAGCGGCTGGGGACAGTATTGCAGTCGCTGGGGATTCCGGTGCTGGCGCGGATCGATCATAGCGGCGGAGCGGCGGCGATGGGTCTAGCGATGAGGCCGACCAAGCTGCTGATCTTTGGGAATGCCAAGGCCGGGACGCCACTGATGGTGGCTGCGCCCACGCTAGCGCTTGATTTGCCCCTGAAGGCTCTGGTCTGGGAGGACTCGGAAGGGAAGATTTGGGTTTCTTACAACACTCCGCAGTATTTGCTGGAGCGGCATGGATTTCCGGAGGAGCTGATGCCGAATATTGCCGGTATTCGCGTGATCGTGGATGAGGCTGTGCGCTGACTTGTTTGGTTGAGGTTTCGATGAGATCCGTTTGCGATAGTTTTCGAGGCGAAGAAAAAAGGAAATAAATTGAGAGGGGGTAGGGGGTACCCTTGTTTTACGTGTATCTCCATTCGTTTCATTCGGTTGCGGGATAATTTGGGTGCCAAAAGTGCATTATTTGCGTGTTTTTTGGCACTTTTTTCTGTTTGTTTTGTCCCCTGGCGGCGTAGGCCGACTCGGAACGCCGCTCATCCTGATTATGCGCCAATGGAGGGTAATTATCCGCAACCTGAGATTTCGACAGGGCATTGGATGGGTTGCCATTTCCACAAAAACAAGTTGACATATATCATAAATGGATATATCTATATGCGATATAGAGGTTCCACGGATGAATCCATCAATTTCAGTCAAGAAGGATTTGCAGGAGATGCTGCCGCTTTCGCCAGCGGTCTTCTTCGTACTTTTTGCTCTCGCGGACGGCGAGAAGCATGGATACCTGATCATGCAGCAGGTAAAAGTCTTGTCGGATGGCAAACTCTCAATGGGTCCCGCGACCCTCTATACCACAATCCAAAAACTTGCGGACCAGTCGTTCATTGAAGAGGTAGAGAACGACAGCCAAGACCGTCGTCGAAACTATCGCCTCACGCAGGCGGGCAAGCAACTGCTCAACGCGGAGTTTTCGAGGCAAAACGAGGTTCTTCTTTTAGCGAAGGCCAAGAAGGTGTTTCCACTGGGAGGTAAAGCATGAGCTTTGTCCTCGAACTAAGTTGCTGGGTCTATAAACGGATGCTCCCGCTGTATACAGATAATCTTCGCTACCGGTACGGCGATGAGATGGAACAGCTCTTCAGGGAGCAGCTTTTGGATGCCGGTAAGGAAGGGGTCTCGGGAATTGGAAGGGTCTGGCAATCTGCCATCGGTGAAACGATCTCTTTGGTAGCCCCGAGCTGCGTTGCAGCCTTTTCTCTATGGAGTGCCGCGACTGTATTGTCCTGTTCGCTCATCCTCTTAACCTCATTTGGCTTCTGTACCTTCGGAAACGCTGGTGTTGTCTATGGCTGCACAAAAGAACCGGGGCCGCAGACCACGCAGCAGAGCAGTTCCGTGCCGGGAGGCCATTTAGTTTCGATCTCTCAAGGTCACAAGATGTTCATCGAGTGCACAGGAGAATCGCACGGAAGGCCAACCGTAATTCTGGCGACGGGCCGAGGGCTCGGTAGTTATCAGGATTGGTCCCTAGTCCAGTCGCGTGTCTCGGAGTTTGCACGCGTGTGCAGCTACGATCCGCTTGGCTTTGGTGAGAGCGATCATATTCAGGGCGATCATTCGATAAGCGAGGTCGTCGAGAACATGCACGATCTCTTCCAATCCGCGCAACTGCCAGGTCCCTACCTTCTTGTTGGGGCCTCGGCGGGGGGAGTTCTCATTCGCCATTATGAGGAGCAGTATCCCGCCGACGTCACGGGTTTTGTCTTTGTGGACTCCTCTCACGAAGAAGCTGTGTGGAGAGATGCCGCCATCTCCCCCGCGTTTCCCGGTTCAGACATGGATATGGAAAGCCTTCAGCGTGAAGGTCTGCTCCCGCCACAGCAACACCTCACTTGGCATGACGATGTCCCCATGATCGTCCTCGAGCGAGGGGAACGGGCTCCCTGCAGCGCCTTCCCTGGGCTTACCCAAACGCAGTGCGACCAGATCAATGAAGCCTGGCACAGTTTTCAGGTCGATCTTTCTCACCGGTCAAAGTACGCGCAACTCCGTATCATTGCCGGTGCGGGCCATCGCATGCATCAAGAAAAGCCCGAAGCGATCTCCCAGGCCATTCATGATGTTTTGGAGGAAGTGAAGAAGCAGAAACCATAACGAAGCGAGGAAGCTGGTTTCTCCTTCTTATGTCTGACATCCTTCACGTAACCATTGCAAATCGCCTAGCCACTCGCGGATCGTGCGGGGCAAATATGTCGCTCTAATTGAATTACTGCAAAAGGGAGAAAGGCGACGATTGCCCAGTGAACCTTTGCGTTTCCGGATGAGTCGAGAATCGGCGAACCTGACATTAAAGGTTCTGTGGCTGGGGAAGAATTTTATCTAATGCATGTTTTAGGTTCTGGGCTAATGTTTGCTGGATTTCCGGGGTTAGTTTTTGGCTGTATTGGGTCAGGTAGAAGACGTCGATTGCTGTTTCGCCTTCGGTGTCGACTAATGCTACTTCGATGTTGCAGTCGTGGTTGTGCAGGACCAGGGCTATCTGGCGAAGCAGGCCGGGGGTGTCTTGCGCCACTACTTGCAGCAGGGTGCTGTGTTTGCTGGATTCGGAGTCGAATTCCAGCCGTGTGGGGACTTCGACCTTTACGGTGCCGTTTCTTGGGGTCTGGCGGCGGTTGGCCAGCAGTTGCTCGATTTGGGTTTTGGAGGAAGTGATTCCGAGCGACAGAATCTCTCTGACATTGACTGTGAAGCGGTCTTTTTCCTCGGGGTTGAGTTCGAGGGTGCGGAAGGTGTCGGTGAACTGGAAGCTGTCGACGATGATTCCTGCTTCGTTGGCGAAGGCGTCCGCTTTGACGATATTCATGCCCCAGGCCGCCAGGGTTCCGGCGACGTCGGCAAAGAGGCGGCTGCGGTCGCGGGCGATGACGGTCAACTCCAGTAGCTGGCGATGCGGGCGGAGATCGAGCTGGATGGGCTCGAATTGGTTCTGGTCGACTTTGGCTGCGAGCAGGAAGTGGTTGCGGATCTGCTCGGGCAGGCGGGTTTGCAGGTAGCGCTGGGGCAGGCCTTCGAGGAATTTACGGATGGCTTTTTCCTGAGTAGGAAACTTCGCTTCGCCTGGGCCAGGAAGCATAGCTCCGATGCGGTAAAGGAGCGTGGGGTCGAGGTCGGCGTGGTAACGGACTTCGTCGACGCTGCGGTCCATGAAATTGGCGGTGGACATGTAGAGCTGCCAGAGGTTTTCCGCTTTCCATGGAGTGAGCGCGTCGGGATGGACTGCCTTGATATCCGCGTAGGTGATGAGGGTGAGCATCTTGAGGAGCAGCGGCGAGCCGACGCGTTCGCTCAGGGTGTGCACGTTGTCGGTGTCAAAGATGTCGCGGCGCAGGGCGCTGGACATTTCGAGATGGCTGCGGATGAGTTTGCGGACGATTTCTCGCTCTTCGATATCGAAGTCGAGGCGGGCTAGGAAGCTGTCGGCGAGTTCGACGCTTTGGGCGGTGTGTTCGCCGTTGCGGCGGGCTTTGCCGGTGTCGTGGAGCAGAAGCGCGAGCAGGAGCAGGTCGAGCCGGTCGATTTCAGGAAGGAGCGTGGCGAGGCGCTGTTCGTAATCTTCGACGGGGCGGCGGAGTGCGTGGACGTTGTCGATTGTGAGAAAGGTATGTTCGTCGACTGTGTAGCGGTGGTAGCTGTCGCGGATGACGAGTGCATCGATGCCGTGGAACTCGGGGATGAGCATCTCCAGAATGCCGAGGGCGTGCATGGTGCGCAGCGCATGGGCGGCGTGGGGGCCGAGGAGGACTTCGCGGAGGCAGTTCCAGAGATAGGGCCCCTCGGGAGTGTGGATGGCGAGGACGGGCAGGGCGTCGGTGATGCGGTCTTCGGCGGCCTGGGTGAGGGTATAGCCGTGGTTGCTGATGATGGCGAAGATACGCAGGAGACCGTCGGTGTCGGAAAATTGGGCCGTGGGCGAAATGTCGATGCGGCCCTGGTCGAGCGAGAAGTCGGTGCCCTGGATGGGACTGCGGCGCTTGCGGAACTGCTTGTAGAAGCTGACGGGCGCAGGCAGGTGCTCCATGAGCAGGACGGCGCGGCGGTAGATGGTGCGCGCGTGCCGGTAGTAGGTGCGCATCCAGTAGGCGGGGTCGGCGGTGCCGCGGGTTTCGAGGCCGACGCTGTTGGCTGCGGCTTCATCCTGGGATTGCCAGTCGAGCGTGTTGTCGTCGCGACCGTGGCGGAAGTGCAGGAAACAGCGGGCGGCGGAGAGGAAGTCGAAGGCCGCTTCGGCGTCACCGTGGGCGGACTGCCAGCCTAAAGCTGAGGCTTTGTCGCTGGAGCCAGCGCCGCTGCGCTGTTTGGGCCATTCCTTGTGTTCTTTGAGGTGAAAGAGGAGGGCGAACCAGGGAGCGAGGTTGAAATCACGCAGGCCGCCCGGACACTCTTTCAGGTTGGGTTCGAGATGAAAGATGGTGTTGCCGTACTTGGCGTGGCGGCTGCGGGCGATTTCGCCGAGTTTCTGGGCGATTTCGTTCCATTCGCTGAGGACGAGGCCGGGGAAGGTTTCGTTGTGGAGCTTTTGATAGAGAGGGAAGTTGCCTGCGAGGAAGCGATGGTCGAATGTCGACAGGGTGAACTCGAGGTTGTCGGGATCGAAGCGGCTGCATTCCTTGAGGGTGCGGGTGGCGGGGCTGGCGCGCAGGCCAATGTCCCACATGGCCTGGTTGAGGGCTCGAATGGCGGGACGGGTGTTTTTTTCCGTGTCGTCATCGGTGCAGGCAAAGAGGACATCAATGTCGGAGAACGGGAAGAGGTCTTTGCGGCCGTATCCGCCGAGTGCGAGCATGCTGACTTTGGCGCTGGCGTCTGCGCCGAAGGCTCGCCGCCATAGCTCGATGAGCAGGCGGTCGACGATCGAAGAGCGGCGGCGGATGGCGGCGGTGCCGTCGCCGGTGCGGTCGTAGGTCTGGCGGACGAGCGCCATCTGCTGGATGTATTGGTCTCTCAGGTCGTCGATGACGAGGGCGGCTGCTTGCAAAAACGGCTCCGGGATTTCGCGTATGAGTGGGTGCTGATATGAAGAACGGCCGGTAAAAATTCCGGCCAATTTAGGATCAGGGACACTTTGAGGATAAGCGAAAACTTTCGCACGATGGGAAAGAAAGCGCGAGGTGCGGGTTCGGTGTGTCCCGTAGGCTGGTCGGACGCTTCCGCGGAACCGAAAGCGAAAGCGTACCCTTGTCCGGAAACGGGCGTGGATTTGCGGGAACGGACACTGTTTTCATGATCAATCAGGCAAGTTGTGCGGAAAGGTCAATGATTTTTGGTGAACAACGTGCTGTCCCAGTGCGTAGAGGTAAAGGGAGGAACGCATGGATGCTGTGATTGCGAATCTTCGCTACGCCGTGCGGCAGCTTTGGCGGGCGCGTACCTTTACGATCGTCACGATTCTGACGCTGGCTTTGGGCGTGGGAGCGAATACGGCGATTTTCAGCGTGGTGCAGGCGGTTCTGCTGCAACCGGCTGGGGTGGACGATCCGGCGCGGGTGGCTTCCTTTCACGCGCGGTATATTCAGCTGAATCTGCCCAGTATCGGCGTCTCGGCGCCGGATTTTGCTGACGCTGTCTCGTTGAGTTCCATCGTCGAATCGGGAGCTTTGGTCCAGCCCAATAGCTTCAATGCCACCTTCGCCGGACGCACCCAGCATTTGCGGGCGGGCATGACGACCTGGCGGTGGTTCCAGGTTTTTGGCGCGAAGCCGATTCTCGGCCGCACGTACGCTCCCGAAGAAGACCAGAAGGGCGCCAACCAGGTGGTGGTGCTGAGCTACGCTACGTGGCAGGAGTTTTTTGGCGGACAGCCTGACGCCATCGGCAAGTCGCTATTGCTGGACGGCAAATCGTATCGGGTCATTGGTGTCATGCGCAGCGACTTCGATTGGCCACGCAATGAGCAGATGTGGATTCCGCTTGGCCTGACCTCGAAAGACTACGACCAGTCGAATCGTTTCAACGAGTCGTACGACTCGGTGCTGCGTCTGCGGCCGGGCGCGAACGTAGCCCAACTGAACGCCGCATTGGAGCAAAAGCGGCTGGAAGAGATTCGCCGCGAGGGCACGGGCAGTTTCGGGCTCAGCTCGGAGTGGGGCATGTTCGCCCAGCCCTGGACCAAGGATGCCGCCGGTGACCTGCGCAAGCCGCTGGTTGCCCTATTTGCGGTGGTCGCGATGATCCTGCTGATCGCCTGCGCCAACATTTCAGGCCTGATGCTGGCAAGAGCCTCGACGCGAACACGAGAGCTGGCAATCCGCACCGCGCTGGGCGCATCGCTGCGGCAGATCACGGCCCAATTCGTGACAGAGACTGCGCTGCTTGCGGGTGCAGCTACCTTGATTGCCGTGCTGTCGGGGCCGGCGTTTGGCAGGCTGCTTTTGCTGGCGATTCCTCACGATCTGGCGGCGGGTTTCGCTGTCCACGGCAGTTTTGGACTTGTCCTGGTGGCAGCGGGGTTCGGTCTGGTCACATCGTTGCTTTCAGGCCTCGCACCGATCCTGCAGGTTGCGCGGTCGTACAAGGAACTGCGCTTGACCGAACAGAGCAAGAGCGCTACTGCGGGCCCGGCGCGGCAGCGCTTTCGCAGCGCGCTGGTCACAGCCGAAATTGCGCTGGCCTTCCTGCTGGTTGCGGGCGCGGGCCTTTTTCTTTCCAGCCTGAAGGAGCTTCAGAATGTCGCGCCAGGATTCAGTCCGACCGGTGTTCTCACAGGAAGCGTGACTTTGAATGCCTCGAACTATCGTGATCAGCCGGGCATCGATCGCGGCACCAAAGAAGCCAACTTTTTGCAAAACGTGACCTCACGTCTGAGCCAGCAGCCGGGAGTGGTTGCGGCTGCTGCGGTCTATCCGCTGCCGTTTGGTCAAGGGCAGTACCCGTCGTCGAGCTTTGAGATCGAGAATCGACCCCAGAAGCCCAACGATCCCGGACCGCATAGCGATGACCGGGAGGCGACCCCGGACTTCCTTCGAGCAATGCAGATTCCGCTTCTGAACGGACGATGGTTTACCGAGGAAGACCGGACGGGACATCCGCGCGTAGCCGTGGTCGACGATATGCTGGCTCGCGCCTACTGGCCTGGCCAGAGTCCCGTTGGAAAGCGCGTTCGGCAGGGCTCCGGTTCTCCCTGGGTTGAGATTGTCGGCGTGGTTGGCCACGTGCGGCGGGACTCCCTCGAAATGGACGAAAACAAAGGCGTCGTCTATACGCCGATGGCGCAGAACCCGGTGGACGAAGCAGCTTTTGTGGTGCGAACCACGATTGCCCCCGACGCCATGCGCGCTACGCTGGCCGAGGCGGTGCAGACGGCTGACTCTGCGGAAGCTGTTTACGACGTGCACACGCTCGACAGCCTGGTAAACGACTCGTTGGCCGCAAGGCGCTTGCTGGTGGGGCTCCTCACGCTATTTGGCGGATTGGCGCTATTGCTGGCGGCGATCGGCATCTACGGCCTGCTCAGCTTCAGCGCGACGCAGCGGACAACTGAGATCGGGATTCGCATGGCTCTCGGCGCGCAACGCTGGCAGGTAATTGCGCTCGTCCTACGCCAGTCTTTCACCCTGATCGGCCTTGGAATGGTGGCGGGTTTGGCGCTCACGTTCGTGACACAGCGTATCCTGACCCATACCTTCGCAGCGATGAATACGGGGATGTCCAGCTCGATGCTGTTGGCTGGATTCAGCCTGGTGCTGGTGGCGGCTTTAGCGGCAGCTCTTCCGGCGAATCGCTCGGCAAGCGTGAATCCGGTGGTTGCGCTGAGGAATGAGTAAGGCTAAACCGCTGAGTTGTTGATGACGTGGATCATCGCCGTCATCGCATGTTCCTTACCGGGGGCCAGCGTGACAGCTCCACTGAGGATGTTGCTGGCTTCCACGCATGCCATTTGTCGCCACTCGTCGTCGCCCAGGTCGGCGAGTTTGGCGGCGTCTTCCTGCCACGGGTTCCAGACGACTGTGGTGAGAGAGTTCTGTTTTTCCAGGCGGATACGCCGCTTGAGAACTGGATCGACGATCTCGACCGGGCTTTGGGTGTTGAGGTAGGCGTTGTCGGTGGCCTGAGTGAGCAGGACATCGCCCGATTGCAGCTTCTGTTTGTTGGCGTCTCGATTGTCGAGGAATGCGACGCCATCGAGGCCGGCAATGCGAAGGTTTGTGGCGTCTCCTACGCGGTTGTAGGTGTGCAGGGCCTCTTCGAAATGGAACGGTGCGGAGCCGGTATTGGAGACGATCAGTTCGAGCTTCAGTTCGGCGCCGACAGTGATTCTATGAACGAGGCGGAAGTCGAATGGCCACCATTTTCTGCTCTCCGCGTCGCTTTCGGTGGCGAGGGTTATGACAACCGAGTCCTGTTCCTGGGTGAGAGCTTCGAGCTTCCAGGCTTTGGTGCGGACGAAGCCGTGCGCAGGAGCTTTTGCATCGTCCGACTTGGCCCGGAACCATGGAAAGCAGATCGGGATGCCGCCGCGAATGGCGCGTCCTTCTTCCCAGTGTGATTGCTGGCTGAGAAAGATTACTTCCTCTGAACCGGCCGGCTGCCAGGATGTTAGCTGCGCGCCATGGAGGTAGATTTCTGCGGATGCCGCAGAGGATGTGATTTGCACCTTGGGCAGGCCGCCGTTGCCGGGCACGATCTGGGCAATGGCGGGAATGGCGAAGCGGTCATTCCAGTTGCCGATGGAGGTATTGTTCATGGATTTACCTTGTTTGGGGCTATCTGGCTGGGGTGGATTGCGGTGAGACCCTCAAACCTACTGAAGTCAGAACCGTTGAAGGTGAGGATGTGTGTAATGCTGTGCACATACATGGCCGCGGCCAGCCTCGCATCATGCACCTGAATGCCTGATACCCTGTGCTTTACAACGATTGTTCGCCATCTGTGATAGATAGCTTCGTTGTCTGCCAGAGGAATGAAGATTCGCTCAATTTCCTGCGCGTTATTCTCCGTCTCTTCTACCGTCAGACCAAAGCCGTTTCGCTCTTTCGGGCGAGTCGAGGCATTCCAAAACTCGGCCATGTTTTGCAAGGTGTAACCCAGACCGACACCATTTTCTTTCAGGGTGTTGATGGCTCCGCGCACGAGCGGATATTCCGGATGGTCCCTTTTTACAAGGCGAATCAATATGTTGGTGTCGGCCAAATACAGCGAACCGGCCATCAATCACGGTCCTCGTAAAAACTTTCACGCGCAAATGACTGGATAGGGTGCGAGGGAATCTTGTCTGAATACCGGGTAAGCGCATCCAGCGCGGCGTTGAACTCTTCAGAGGTCAATTCCTGCGATGCGCCGGATGTTTGCAGCTTGGAGGCCTGATCAGCGATCAATCTCTGGACGTAATTTTCCGGCGTGATGCCGCGAGCCTGGACTTGGGCGGCGAACTCATCGGGAATGGTTACGGTGATCTGCATGGATTTAGCCTAGCAGAGGGCCGATCAACAATACCACTGTTGCCGGGATTTGCAGTCGAAGGCCTCGTCGTAAGGCCTTTGACTATGGCTGTATCTGGACGGTCTAAAGGGCGGATTCGCCGTGTTCGTCGTTGCGGATACGGATGGCTTCGTCGATGCGTGTGACGAAGATTTTGCCGTCGCCGATTTTGCCGGTGCGGGCTGCGCCGATGATCGCTGCGATGGTCTTTTCGCGCAGGTCGTCTGGCACAACGATTTCGATTTTAACTTTGGGCAGGAGGTCGACGGTGTATTCACGGCCGCGATAGAACTCGGTGTGGCCCTTCTGGCGGCCGTGACCGCGCGCTTCCAGGATCGTCATGCCCTCGATGCCTGCTTCGAGCAGGGCGTCCTTGACTGCGTCCAGCTTGGAGGGCTGGAGAATTGCTTCAATCTTTTGCATAAAACCAAAAACCTCGCGCGAAAGTTGCTCGCGTTGACAGCGTCTAGCGTATCAGGTTGGTGTGAAAGCGGAATCCCATAAAGCGATCAATTCGATAAGGAATCCGCCTTGGTACTCTTTTTGAAAATGCAGCGTTCCAGGGAAGGTTGCATTTTCGTTCCGCTAAGGATGACGACAGGATTGGTTAAGAGCCGAAATCGTAGCCTTCTTCTCCATGTTGCGTGAGGTCGAGGCCGGTAGCTTCGTCTTCGGCAGAGAGGCGCAAACCGAGAGTCTTGTCGATAACAAAAAGA
The DNA here is from genome assembly GCF_025685625.1 of Acidicapsa acidisoli. Lineage (NCBI taxonomy): Bacteria > Pseudomonadati > Acidobacteriota > Terriglobia > Terriglobales > Acidobacteriaceae > Acidicapsa > Acidicapsa acidisoli. The sequence continues at coordinate 71,593 of NZ_JAGSYI010000007.1, read as the reverse complement.
AGAATCAAAGTTCCGACGATGGAGATGGCCCAGGCTATGGCGATGCCAATCAACTGATTCACGAGTTGATGCCAGTTGCCTTCGATCGCTCCGGTGGGCAGCGGATTTCCGTTTGCATCCTTTCCGAAGATGGGGTTGATGGCTGAGACGGCGAAAACCCCGGTGAGGATCGCTCCGAGGGTTCCGCCTGCTCCGTGAACGCCGAAAGCGTCGAGCGAGTCGTCGTAGCGGAAGTGATTCTTGACGCGGGTGACCATGAGGAAGCAGAAGACTCCGGCGATCAGCCCGATGAGCAGGGCCGGCATCGGCTGGACGAAGCCAGAGGCCGGGGTGATGGCGACGAGGCCGGCGACGGCTCCGGAGATGGCGCCGAGCGCGCTGGGCTTGCCGTTGTGCATCCATTCGGCGACGGACCAGCTGATGGCTGCCGCTGCGGCGGCGAAGTGGGTGGCGACGAAGGCGGATGTGGCGAGCCCGCTGGCGTTGAGCGCGGAGCCCGCGTTGAATCCGAACCAGCCTACCCAGAGCAGGCAGGCTCCGACGAAGCTGAGCACCATCGAATGTGGCGGCATGGCGGTCTTTGGATAGCCGATGCGTTTGCCGAGGTAGATCGCGGTGACCAGGGCTGAGACTCCGGAGGTGACATGCACGACAGTACCGCCGGCGAAGTCAAGACAAGGGAAACGGCCCCCGGCGGCATTGAGCAGGCCGCCAACTCCCCAGACCATGTGGGCCATGGGACTATAGACGAAGATCGACCAGAGGATGAGAAACAAGGCCATGGCGCTGAACTTCATCCGTTCGGCGAAGGCTCCAGTAATGAGCGCCGGAGTGATGATGGCGAACATCAACTGGTAGATCATGTAGGTCTGATGGGGAATGGTGGGAGCGTAGTCGGCGTTGGGCGTGAGGCCGACACCGCGCAGGAAGAGATGCTCGAATCCGCCGATGAAGCTTGTGCCGTGTCCGAAGGCCAGCGAGTAGCTCACCAGCGCCCAGAGCACGGTGATGATGCCCATCATGGCAAAGCTCTGCATCAACGTCCCGAGGACATTCTTGGTGCGGACGAGGCCGCCGTAATATAGGGCCAGGCCAGGGCCGGTCATCATCAGAACGAGTGCGGCTGAGACGAGCATCCATGCGTTGTCGGCCGAGCCCTGCGCGTCTGAGACGGATTTTTGGAGAGCTGCGATCTGGGCTTGCGTTGCCGGAGCGCTGGCGGATGGCTGCGCTGCCGGGGAAGTGATGGACGGACCGGCTTGCGCCAGGGAAACGACTGGCAACAGCGATGTGCCGACGGCCCCTAGCAAGAAGAAAACAAGAGTTCGGATTAAATACTGAGATTTCATTTCGAATTGATTGTATTGCGAAGGATGCCTGGGAACATAAGGAGACCATTTGGAAATGGTTCGTAGTTGTAAAACTGCTATGTTGGGAGAAAATCCATCCGGACAATTGGCGCCCGGCGCAGAATTGGGGCGATTCCCGAAAGAAGTCTGAATGAATCAGCGAAGAGCTTCCAGCACGCCTGATGACGCACGGCGGAGCGGTGCAAGTCTTCAAAATGTCAGGCGTATGAGTCTGTTTTTATTTACTCTCGTGATTCCTGCGATCGTGAAGGCGGATTCTGCGGCGCAGAGTAAGGCGGCGAGCGAGTTACTGACGATGGCTGGTAAGTCGACGAAACTGGGTAACGGGCAGTTTGATGTGCTCGACGCGAAACTTGCGGCCGGAATCGCTGACCCTCCCGAGTATGCGCGGCAATGGGGCAGCGCACTTGAGCAATGTGCCTCACATAGTGGAACAAAGCGGCGGCCCGCCGAGTGCACTTGGAAAGTTACGTTGGATTCGATTCGACGCCATTTTTATGGCTTCCCATCGATTGGAAGACGCCTCATGGCGTCCTAAGCACGGCGGCAAATTGTGCACAATGAGACACTTCTAGTCGGACCTCTCAGAGAAAAGCTGCGTGAGGAACATAGGAAAGTGTTCAAAATGTCTCGTTTGCGTCGTATACTTGAAACCATGTCTGAGACTGTCGGGGCGGGGAGTTCGAGCGAAAATCGGGGCACTGGCCCGGACAAGGACCAGTATCTCTTTGGATCACTTGAGAGCAGTGCCAGGAATCGCGCCAAGGTGCGCGAGGTAAGTTACGGCTTTGAGCAGCCGGAGGGTGTCTTTCTCACCTCTCTGGATTTCGCTGTGAACTGGATTAGGAAGAGCTCGGTATGGCCGATGACCTTTGGCTTGGCCTGCTGCGCCATCGAGATGATGTCGATGGGCGCGTCTCGATTCGATATCGCGCGATTTGGCGCGGAGGTGTTCCGCCCTTCGCCGCGGCAATCGGATTTGATGATTATCGCTGGACGCGTTTCTCAGAAAATGGCGCCGGTGATCCAGCGTCTTTATGAGCAGATGCCCGAGCCCAAGTGGGTCATTTCGATGGGCGCCTGCGCAACTTCAGGTGGCGTATTCAATAACTACGCGTTGGTTCAGGGTGTGAATCAGGTGATTCCCGTGGATGTCTATGTCCCCGGATGTCCTCCGCGTCCCGAGCAGCTTATGTACGCCATTACATTGCTTCAGGAAAAAATCAAACGTGAGCGTGGAAGTCTGTTGAAGGCTCTGAACATAGGTTAGTAGGTCTTGTCACGCCTTGGACCGAAGGACTCTGAGTTCTGTTCGTCTTGCAAAGCGATTCGCCAGGGGAGTAGCGGGCGCGCTTGTAAACATTAACGCATAGGGCAACTTACTGAAGAAATTTGTGTTCCGCGCTTTTCGCCCTATGGTAACTTGAGACTGTTGCATCAGTTTTAAGATTCATCTGCTTCTGTTCAAAGAATTCATGGCCCGTACTCAGGCGGGCGAAACAATCCACGAGTTGAAAACTTGAATTGGCGCAGTCGCATTTCAAGCATGGTTGCGGAGGAAACGTATGAATTTTCGTGTTACGAAGTCTGTGGTTCTGGCGGTTGCGGCAGCGGCCACTATGATGTCCGCGGGCGCATTTGCTCAGGACAAGCCAGCCGCGAAGGCCCCCGCGGACGCTTCCGCGTCACGCTGGGATATCTTCGCTGGCTATAGCTACCTGGCGCCCCATGGCACGGTGCAGGTGGAGCAGTCGGACGGATCAATCCAGCCGGTTCAGTACAAGTCGGTGAACGTCGGCGCGATCTTTAGCGGCGCTTATTACTTCAATAAGTACGTGGGTGCTCAGGTCGAAATCGGCGAACATGAGTTCAATGGCAGTCTAGGCGGCCAGGATAACGACAGCTTCGTGACGGGTGCAGCCGGTCTGATCTTCCGGTATCCGACTGCCGACATTACACCATTCGCTCACGCGTTGGTGGGAGCGGCTGATATTGGTGGGCCGGAACACGAGGCAGATACCTGGGGGCCGGCACTTACGGTTGGCGGCGGCATGGACTACAACACGCCTCTGTTTCACCACCACCTCGCGATCCGCCTCTTCCAGGCAGATTACGAATACATGCATGCGGACTTTGGCCCAGTGGAATTCGGTGGCCGTGCGAACATCAACGCGGCGCGCCTGAGCGCGGGCGTGGTTTGGCACATTGGCTCCATCGTTCCGCCGCCTCCAGTGACGCTGGCTTGCTCGGCGAGCCCCGCATCGGTGTTCCCCGGCGAGCCTGTAACGATCACGGCTACCGCCGACATGCTGAATCCGAAGCTTAAGGCTGTTTACACATTTACCGGTGAGGGCGTAACTGGATCCGGCACGACGGCAACGGTTGCGACGGCGAATCTTGCGCCCGGCTCGCACACGGTCAAGTGCAATGTAACGGAAGGCCCGAAGCCCGGTCAGTCCGCCGACGCGCAGGCCACCTTCACCGTGAAGGCTTTCGAGCCCCCGACAGTGAGCTGCTCGGCGAATCCGTCGACGATCAAGCCGGGTGACACCAGCACGATCACGGCGACTGGCGTAAGCCCGCAGAGCCGTCCTCTGACCTACAGCTACTCGGCTACCGCCGGTTCTGTCAGCGGTACCGGAGCCTCGGCAACATACTCGTCGGCAGGCGCAGCCTCCGGCACGGTCACAGTGACTTGCACCACGACAGACGACAAGGGGCAAAGCGCGAACTCTACGACCTCGATCTCAATCGAAGCTCCGTATGTCCCGCCGCCGCCGACCGTCTCCTCGCTCTGCTCGCTCACCTTCGACAAGGACAAGAAGCGTCCAACCCGCGTAGACAACGAAGCCAAGGCCTGCCTCGACGACGTTGCCCTGACACTGCAGAGCAAGTCGGATGCCGCTCTCGCCGTAGTTGGCGAATCGACGGCGGAAGAGAAGGCTCCTCCGAAGCACGCGAAGAAACATGCCGTGCCTGAGGACTTCGCTGCACAGCGCGCAGTCAACGCCAAGGACTACCTGGTAACCGAGAAGGGCATTGATGCCTCGCGCATCACGGTCTACACCGGTACCGGCGATGACAAGAAGGTGGAAGACTACCTGGTGCCATCTGGCGCGACCTTCGATGTAGCTGGCGCGACCAAGGTCACTGCGGAAGTGAAGCCACAGACCCGCAAGCCGCTCGCTGAAAGGCATCACCCCAGGAAAAAGGCAGCGGCCGCACAGTAGCAAGCTGTGAAACCGAACCGGGGCGGAGGCTCAAGTCAGTCTCTGTCCCGGTTTTCATCGAGTCTCAAGTGAATCAAGTTCTCGTTGAAAATACCGGGGCTGACCGTTTCATCCGGTCAGCCCTTTTCTTTTTTGCACCTGATGCTTTCAGTATTAGCTGCCCTGTCCCGTTGTTGGAGATTCGTTGCTCGGAATGAAGTTCCCATCCTATGCTTTCTTGCTCTTGTCCACGCTTCTACTGTCCCTGTTTTCGGGATTGACTCTGGTCGTTGGGCCTGCGCGCGCTGAATCTCACACGCAGCCTGTTTTGTGGCGGTCCATTGGCCCGTATGGCGGGGATGCTCGTGCTTTCGCCGCTGTTCCCGGTGAGCCGGGGCATCTCTATCTTGGAGACACCGACAACTGGATCTTTGAGACGCGAGACGGCGGGACCACCTGGGAGCGGCTGAGCAGAGTGGGCGATGTAAACGATCCAGGCGATCTCGTGGTCGACAGCATTGTTGTGGACGCGGCAGACCATGCCACTCTTTTTGCAGGCGTTTGGCGGCTAGGACAGGCGGATGGAGGTCTGTTCGTGAGTCACGACAGCGGCAAGAGCTGGCTGGATGTTCCAGCGCTGAAAGGGCAATCAGTGTTGTCTTTGGCGCAGGCGCCGTCAAATCCTGATGTGCTGGTAGCAGGTTCTCTCAAGGGGGTATATCGGAGCCGCGATCACGGAGCGACATGGGATCTGATCAGTCCACCGGCGGAGAATCCCCTGTCACGGGAGATTCACGAAGTCGAATCGCTGGCGATCGATCCGCGGAAGCCCGAAGTCATTTATGCCGGAACCTGGCACCTGCCCTGGAAGACGAGCGACGATGGGGCTCACTGGCGCAACATCAAGCAGGGCGTCATTGATGATTCCGATGTCTTTTCAATCATTCTCGACCCGGAACGGCCAAGTGTTGTGTATGCCAGCGCTTGTTCCGGCATCTACAAGAGCGAAAATGGCGGCGAACTCTTCCACAAGATTCAGGGCATTCCCTCGACAGCGCGCCGTACCCGCGTATTGATGCAGGATACGCATCATCGCGAGGTGGTTTATGCCGGCACGACAGAGGGTTTATACCGCACCCGCGACGGTGGACACGAATGGCAGCGGCTGACGGGAGCCGATGTGATTGTCAACGACATCTATCTCGATCCGGCCCGGCCCGGTCATATTTTGCTTGCGACCGACCGAAGTGGAGTGCTGGCGAGCGACGATGGAGGCGTGACCTTTGCGCAGTCAAACCAGGGATTCTCGGCGCGCAAAGTGGAGGCTCTGGTGGCGGACAATCGTGACCAGCGGCGCATCCTCGCGGGCGTAGTGAATGACAAGAGCTACGGCGGGGTATTTTTGACTACCGACAGTGGTGCGAACTGGAGCCAGATTGCGACCGGCCTGGATGGGAGGGATGTTTTTACGCTGGCTCAGTCTCAGGACGGAACGGTGCTGGCTGGAACCAGTCATGGCATTTTTGCGCTCGAGAACGGGGACATCTCCGGCAAGGACTCGGATGGGCCACACTGGGTGATGCGCAGCAGCATCCTGAACTCCGGAACGAAGATCGTCACGGAGACGGTTGGCGGCAGGCGCGTCAATCGGATCGAGAACATTACGCTTCCGGCGCGAGAGATGAGTTCTCGCGTTGCGAACTTCGATCTCTCAGGCGAAGTATGGCTGGTGGCGACCTCGGAGGGTTTGTTTACCAGTAAGGACCGTGGCGCGACGTGGCAGGGCGGTCTGGTGATGGGATCGGCTGAGTACCATTCGGTCGCGGTCTGGGATGGCGAGATGCTTGCTGCGCGCAGAGCCGGTCTTGTTTTCTCCAAAGACCAGGGCAAGAACTGGGACCCGATGGGTATTCCCTCAAAAATCAAGGACATTCGCAAGATCGCCTTCTCAAAAGATGGCGAGCTTTGGATCGGCGCCGGAGACGGGATCTACTTTTCTCGCGACAAGGGCGCCAATTGGTTCTGGCTGGAGAAGATTCCAATTCGGGATGTTGGCGATCTTGCCCAGGACGCGAAAACGGGCCGGATGCTGGCTACTTCGCGCAGCAACCAGATGCTTTTTTCGATTGATCCAAAGACGCTGCAATATACGGCAACCCAGACGGGATTTAGGCTCTTTCTGGCGCGGTCGGCAGACGGAATGCGTTTTGCCGCGTCGCTGCAGGATGGGGTGATCGCCGAGCCTGTGCATCCATAACTGCGAATTGGACTACGTTTTGTTCATGGGAGCGGAAATCGCTGAACCGTTTATGGCGATTCCAGTATCATTTTGTTATGCAGGCAGAAACAGCAGCTCCGAGTCGTTCCTTACTGACGCATTCTTTTCGAACCTACGATCCTCGCATTGAGCCGATTGCGGAGAAGGTCTTTGCCGGCGAACGTCTGAGCTTCGACGACGGCTTGGCTCTTTACGGCACGAGCGATGTGCTGGCCGTGGGCTGGCTGGCGAACCATGTGCGCGAACGGATGCACGGCGATGTGACCTACTTCAATGTGAACAGGCACATCAACCCAACCAACGTTTGCGTGGCTGCGTGCCGTTTGTGCGCTTTTGGACGCAAGAAGGGCGATCCGGCTGGGTACACGATGGCGCTGGAGGAGGCATGGGAGACGGCTGCTTCGGGCTATACGGAAGCGGTGACAGAGTTCCACATCGTGGGCGGGCTGCATCCGGATCTGCCGTTTGAGTATTTCCTCGACTTGGTGAAGGGATTGAAAGAGCGGTTTCCCAAGGTGCACATCAAAGCCTTCACGATGGTTGAGGTTGCGTTCCTGGCGCGCCGGGCGAAGCTGAGCATTGAGGATACGCTGATCAAGATGCGCGAAGCTGGTGTTGACTCGATGCCGGGCGGCGGCGCGGAGATTTTTGCTTCGCGGGTGCGGAGCATCATCTGCGATCACAAGATTGACGGCAGCGAGTGGCTGAACACGGCGCGGCTGGCGCACAAGCTTGGCTTCCGGTCGAATGCGACGATGCTTTACGGCCACATCGAAAACGATGAGGATCGCGTCGATCATATGCTGAAACTGCGCGAGGTGCAGGACGAGACCGGCGGCTTTCAGACCTTTATTCCGCTGGCCTTCCATCCCGAAAACACGGCGCTCGATCATCTGCCAGTCACTACGGGATTGACGGATATTCGCCAGGTTGCAGTGGGCAGGCTACTGTTGGATAACTTCGCACATATCAAGGCTTATTGGCAGATGCTGACGCCGAAGATCGCGCAAATCGCGCTGCGCTTTGGCGCGGACGATCTGGACGGCACGGTGATCGAGGAGAAGATTTACCACGACGCAGGGGCCACCACGCCGCAGGGAATGACGCGCAAGGAGCTTTGCCGGCTGATCACCGCCGCTGGGCGCGTGCCTGTGGAGCGCGATACGCTGTACCACTCGGTAACGCGCACGGAAGACAGCTTTGTCGTTGCGGTTTAGTTAGAACGAGCCAGGGAGGGCCAATGCGATGGAAGTCTTCGGCATGGCTGCCCTGTTTGGGCTGATCCTTGGCCTCATGTTCGGCGTCGGATGTGCCTTTGCGGTGCTCTATACGATTTATATGGGTGGATATCGAAAGGCGATCCGCGATTCTCTGTCGAACACTACATCCGAGAAATATGTGACGGAGCTTCGCAAGGCCGACGAGAAGCTGGCAAAGGATCTGGCTGTGACGGGCAAGTTCTGAGCATTGAGCTCCGAATACTCAGAACTTGGCACGAAGACGCCGAATTAAAACGCTGGAATGCCCGTAATGTGCTGACCAATGATCAGCGCGTGAATGTCGTGAGTGCCTTCATAAGTCTTGACGGACTCAAGGTTCATCATGTGGCGCATGATTGGGTAATCTTCGGTTATTCCGTTTCCACCTAAGATATCGCGGGCCATGCGGGCGGTTTCAAGAGCCATCCAGACGTTATTGCGCTTGGCTAAGGAGATAACTTCGTGAGTTAGCGTTCCGGCATCTTTCATGCGGCCTGCGTGCAGCGATAGCAACTGGGCTTTTGAAATCTCCGATATCATCCAGACTAACTTCTCTTGAATTAATTGGTGACTGGCGATGGGTTCGTTGCGGAACTGTTTGCGCATTTTGGCGTATTGCAGGGCGGTGTCGTAACAGGACATGGCTGCGCCGATAGCTCCCCAGCTGATGCCGTAGCGGGCCTGGTTGAGGCACATCAGCGGACTCTTCAGGCCTCCAGTGCCGGGAAGCAGGTTGGCTGCGGGGATTCTTACTTCCTGGAGCGACAATCCTGCGGTGACGGAGGCGCGCAGGGACCATTTGCCGTGGACTTCGTCGGCGCGGAAGCCGGGGCGGTCGGTTTCTACGAGAAAGCCGCGGACTTTATCGTCTTCTTCGGTCACTTTGGCCCAGATGATGGCGACGTCGGCGATGGTGCCGGAGGTGATCCACATCTTTTCGCCGGTCAGGATGTATTCGTCGCCTACCTTCGTGGCGCGGGTGGTCATGCCCCCCGGGTTCGAACCGAAGCCGGGCTCGGTGAGGCCGAAGCAGCCGAGTTTGCGGCCAGCGGCGAGATCGGGAAGCCATTTCTGCTTCTGTTCTTCGCTGCCGAAAGTGTAGATGGGGTACATGACCAGCGCGGATTGCACGCTGACAAAGCTGCGAAAGCCGGAGTCGCCGCGCTCAAACTCCTGCATGACGAGGCCGTATTCGACGTTGGACATGCCGGCGCAGCCATAACCGTGCAGGTTCGCTCCGAAGAAGCCCATTTCGCCCATCGTCGGGACGAGTTCGCGCGGGAAACGGCCTTCGCGGAAGCAGTCTTCGATGATCGGGATGAGGTTATCTTCAATGAAAGCGCGGGCGGTGTCGCGCACCATGCGCTCGTCTTCATTGAGCAGGGAATCGAACTTGAGGAAGTCTACGCCTTGGAACTTGAAGCCCATCTGTTGTGCCTTTCGATCATGCTATGGGGCGAGTGGCCCAAAACACTTGAGGGTAGCAGAGGACGGGCTGTGCGGGGAAGTCTGCGAGGTTTGTTGAAGCTCACGCCAGGAATTCTTTCAGGAACGGGTCCTCACTGGAGACCAGGGCATCGGTCGATCCGTCGAAGATGAGTTTGCCCTGATGCAGGACGAGGAAGCTGGTGTTGGGGTTGTTCTGATTCTGAGGTAGGGGGACCATCTGGTTGGCGGCGTTGTCGTAGCGGTGAGAGACCATGGTGAAGGCGTCCTGAAGGCGATGGGTGACCAGCAGGGATGGTGTGCGGTAGACGTCGCGTTCCTTGATGATGAGTTCGATGATCGTTGTGGAGGTAACCGGGTCGAGGCCGCCGGTGGGCGAGTCGTACAGGAGCAGATCGGGCTTGTCGATGATGGCCCGGGCGATAGCCACGCGGCGGCGCATTCCGCCTGAAAGGCTCGCAGGGAGCATCCCGTAGGTGTGTTCGAGCTCGACGAAACGCAAGGCTTCGTGGACGCGCTGGTCGATCTCGGCGACGGGTAGATGGCGCTCCATGAGCTGGTAGCCGACGTTGTCGCGTACTGTGAGCGAATCGAAAAGTGCGCCTTCCTGGAAGACCATGCCGGTGCTGGTGCGGAGTCTGAGCAGTTCTTCTTCAGGCATGGCGGTGATCTCTTCGCCGAAAAGGAAGATACGGCCGGAATCGGGGCGTAGCAGACCGTTGGCCAGCTTGAGCAGGACGCTTTTTCCAACTCCCGCAGGGCCGAGCAGGATGCGGGTTTCGCCGGAACCTACGCGAAAGCTTACGTTTTCGAGGACAGGCGGACCGTCGAAGCGCAGAGAGACGTTTTCAAAGAGAACGACAGGTTGCGCTTCTTTGACCGGGGCAGGTTCCGGCTGGACATGGTTTTGGACGTGGCTCGGGGCTGGGTTCGGCTCGGCCATGGATCAGATACCTGAGTACAGCCAGAGCAGGGCGCGGCTGAGGATGAAGTCGCAGAAGATGATGAGCACGGAGGAGACGACGACGGCCTGCGTGGTGGCGCGTCCCACGCCCTGCGTGCCGCCTGTGGTCTTCATGCCGAAGAAGCAGCCGACGGTGGAGATGATGAAGCCGAAGAAGAGCGGCTTGGTGAGACCCTGCGCGATATCGTCGTAGCCGAGGGCCTGGTAGGCGGAAGTGTAGTATTGCGTGCCGTTCTGGTGGCTGATGAAGACGGCCACGGCGGAGCCTCCAGCGGTGCCGACGGTGTCTGAGACGATCGTCAGCAGGAAGAGCATGACGACGGTTGAGAGCATGCGCGGGGTGACCAGCTTCTTCATGGGATCGGTGCCCAGGGCGCGCATGGCGTCAATCTGCTCGGTGACCACCATGGAGCCGAGTTCGCTGGCCATGCCGCTGGCGTTGCGGCCGGAGACCATGAGGCCGGTGAGCACGGGCGCAAGCTCGCGGATCATGGAGAGCGAAACGAAACGGCCGGTGTAGGCCTGCGCACCGAACTGCGCCAGCGAGGCCGCAGATTGCAACGCGAGAACACCTCCGGTAAAGAAGCCGGTGAGCACAACGATGGGCAGAGAGCCGACGCCGATCAGGTCGCACTGGGTCATGACATCGGGCCAGTAATGCGGTGAGCGAAAGAGATTGATTACGGCTTGCCAGCAAAAAAGCGTGTACTCCTGCAGAGCGAGGAGCATGCGCTTGGCGAGGACGTCGAGGTTGTCAAGCGCAAAGGGCATATGGAAGAAGTGTCTGCTTGCGAAATCTTCGTTTGTACTGAACTGGTTCCGGATGGGACGCGTGAAATCCCCTGCGGTCAGAATAGCGTATTTGAGCGCGATTGCTGACAACAGGTTGCAATTCGTCTTTTCGGGAAGGATACTCCGTATTTTTTCTAAGTTTCATTGGCCATGGTAGGCCTCGGGTCCTGGATTGCATCTAACAAGGGGCGACCGTCGGAGGAATGACGCAATTGGGCAATGAGGCGATGATCCTGTGGCTGCAATCGGCAACGAAAGCTGTGACTGGGGCCGCGCGGCGCACGCCATCGCATCGATCTCCATTGTTGCGCTGGCTGGTGAGTCTGGGAGGGTTGGGATTATTTGGCGTCGCGATTATTGATTCTTCGGTGATTCCGCTGCCGTTGCCTGGGAGCACGGATCTGCTCTTGCTGCTTTTGACGGCTCACCGGAGGACAACGGTCATTCTGGCGATCTGGCTTGCGTTTTGCGCCTTTGCCGGTTCGATGATCGGCGGATACCTGACCTGGGGCGTGGGCCGCAAGGGCGGGAAAGTGGCATTAGTGCGATACGTTCCGAAGCGGTTTCTGGGAAGGATTACGGGGTGGGTCGAGAGTCACGGGGTATGGTCTGTAGGCCTTTCAGCGATTCTGCCGCCTCCGGTGCCGCTGACTCCGTTTCTGCTGGCGGCTGGCGCACTTGGTATGGAACGAGGGCCATTTCTGGCTTCCTACGGCGCGGCGCGGGCGATCCGGTATGGCTTGCTGGCGTGGCTGGGAGTCACTTACGGACGCCGTATTGTGACGCTCTGGCGACATGAACTGGATGGCTGGTCTTCCGCGATTCTGTGGGCTTATGTCGGGATTGTGGCGCTTGGGATCGGTTACGGGATCTGGAAGTTGAAATTCAGCGCACGGTCGCGCCGGCCGGCGGACGCGCCTGCTGAAGACGCGGCTTAGGGATGGCTGTCCGGACTGTTTATTTCGTAGCGGATTCCTGAAGCTGTGAAAGATTCATCGCGGGAATAATTCCCAACTGTTGGTAGATTGGCCGCATTACAACTTTAATACCGGACATTCGGGTGAAAAACCAGGCCCCGCCGAGGATGCAGCAGATACCGCTTATGATCACCGTCCTGGGCGCTCCGATGGCGTGGGCGAGGGTACCGGCGAGCAGGCTGCCGAAGGGGGCCATGCCGACGAATGCGACGGTGTAGTAGCTCATCACGCGGCCACGCTTGTCCTCGGGAACGATGGTCTGGATGATGGTGTTGCTGGCGGTGAGTCCCTGCATCATGCCGAAGCCGACGACGAGCAGAAGCATCATCGAGAGCCAGAGAACGTGCGAGAGGCCGAAGAGTACGAGTCCGGCTCCGAAGATGACAGCTGCGATCGGGATCATCTTCAGGAGGCCGCGCACGGATTTTCTCAACACCAGTGAGACGGCGGAGGTCAGAGAACCGACGCCGAGCGCCGCCATGAGGAATCCGAGGGTGTGTGGGCCGCCTTTGAGGACCTGGACGGCGAAGATGGGCATGAGCACCGTGAACGGCCAGCCCATCAGGCTGTTCAGTGCGAAGAGCAGCAGGATGGTGCGGATGGGAACGAAACCACGGACGAAGTCCCAGCCTTCTTTGAGTTGCGTGACCATGGAGTTGCCTGCGCGCTTGGCCCGGGCTGCCAGAGCCGTAGGGTTGAGCGCAGGAAGGCGCATCATCAGCAGCGATGCGATGACAGCGATGTAGCTCACGCCATCGACGAGGAAGCACCAGCCTTCGCTGCTGGCTGCGATGACGATTCCGGCGATGGATGGACCTACGAGCCTTGCCAGATTGACCATGGACGAGTTGATGGCGATGGCGTTCGACAGGTCGTCACGCTGCTCCACCATTTCGAGCATGAAGGTCTGGCGGCCAGGCATGTCGAAGGCGTTGATGCATCCCTGCATGGCGCTCAGAATGAGGACTTCGGCGATGGTGACGCGATGGGTAAGCGTCAGGAATGCCAGGGCCAGCGACTGAATCATGGCCAACGCCTGCGTCCAGACGAGGACGGTATGACGATTCCAGCGGTCTACGAGGACGCCGGCGAAGGGCGCGAGCAGAAAGGTCGGAATCTGGCCGGCGAAGCTTACGGTGCCAAGAAGGACCGCGGATTTTGTGAGACGGTAAACGAGCCACATTGTGGCGACGCGGGTCATCCACGTTCCGATGAGGGAGATGCTTTGTCCGGCGAAAAAAAGGCGGAAGTTTCTGTGGCGCAGCGCCCGGTAGGCGTGCGCGAGTCCGGTAGAGATATTGGTCACCTCTCTATGATGCCGCACGGCGAGACGCGTTGCTGGAGTTGATGCGGTTTTGCGGGCGCCACTTTCAGAATTGGGCTGCGCGCCGGCATTCGGGAATGGCGAAGAAAGGGAGAACTTAATTGAGTAGGGGGTAGGGGGTACTTGTTTTTGGTTTGTATTGCTCACATTTCAGATGGGTTATGGTGATTTTGAGGTGCGCTAAAAGCGCGATTTAGGGCACTTTTTGGGTACTTTTTTTTTGCGGTTTTTTTGCTCTGAGTGGTCTGGGGCCTGCCGGGACAGATGCTCATTTCGATTATGCGCTTGCGGAGGGTAATTCCCGGCAATGTGAGAGCAGATGTCTCCGGTTTTCAATTTGCGTTGCTAATTACAGATAGAAAGGCGGCTAGCCAGAAACGGGGCTGGCTTTTGTGGTTTGCCACCCTTGCGTCAAGGACGGGGCACCCAGTTTGGCGGTTGGGGTAGGAAGACGGATAGGTGGAGCACCGGCCATATCCCCTTAACAAAACGCTCGAATGAGGTTCTCATGGCAGCCTCGCTGATGATCCCCTATCGAAGCTCCGATCTGCCAGCCTGAGTAAATGGCCTCGTAGAGCCCCAAGAGAGGCTCATGCGAAAAGACGAGGCTTGCCGAACTGCCGACACAAGCCCCGCGTCTGCTTAGTTTGCCGGCACCACGGCTACACCTTGCGGCCGTGTATCATTCGGTTCATTGAATACGATCGGCGATTCCGTTTCCTGCACCGTTCCATCTTCCTCGATGGAAAGAACGTGCAGGAGATTTCCCTGGCCCTCCGGAATGCTCGTAGCTCCGCGCGACGAAAGAGCATAGAGATTTTGTTCGTCTGTCGACAGCGAAAACTGTAATACGTTTCCCTGGCCGGACAACACGAGGTTCTGGATCTCACGAGGATACGCGGGATCAGAAATGTCATAAACGGAGACAGAGTTTGTGCCCGTATCTGTCGAATAGAGCCTGGTCCCTGCGCGATTCGTTCTCAACCAGCAGATAGCCTGGCCGCTGTTCGGAACTGCGCGTAGAAACTTCAGGCTGCCATCGGAGCCATACTCATAGACGCCGAGTTTGTTTTCAGTAACAAATCCAACATACAGCAGATGGTTGCGGGGGTGGCTGGTCAGACCGAGTGGCAGTCTGGGAGTGGTGGTATCAGAAAACTCCGACGCTGGAAGAGCAAGGGGCGAGAGCTGGTGTAACCCACTACCCCAGTCGAATTGAAAGCGCTGGATGAGACCTCCCAAAAAGTCATCGCCGAAAAGGAGGTTAGTGCCAGGCACTGTGTATGCCTGACTCGGCGAAGCTCCAACTGCGACCGACACGGTCAAATCGAAGTGATGCGCTGAGTCGTTGGCAGTATCCGAGATGGTGATGAGCTGGCCGTTATTGCTCACCCGGAACATCGTGTAGTTGGGGAGAATTGCAGACGGACGTCCAAAGTCGCCACTCTTATTCACCACGAAAAGTGTATTTCCGCTGAACCCGATGCTGACCGGGTCGTTGCCACCGGAAGGGAAAGGAGATCCTTCTACAGGCGTTAGAGCTCCATTGGAGCCGATATGGAAGACCGCAATCGTATCCGATCCGGAGTTCACCGCGAAGAGCAGAGTATTGTCCTGGTTCGTGACGATATTCTGGTCAGAATCTTGAGGTCCGAGACCGACGCCTGTATATTGAGTCCCCGCTCCACCTGTCAGAAAGGGAGAACCGGGAATCGGTGTAAGCTGACCATTTGCGCCTCGGACAAAGCCTTCGATGGAGTTTCCGTTGGGGGTCTTGATGTTGGATTCAACATAAACGTACTCAGGTGTCTGAGCATGGTAGGCCGCGTGGGCTGACTGCAGTCCGGATATGCCAACTCCGGCGATCGTCAGAAGAGCCAGGGATGTCTTCATGTTTAGCCTCAGTAATAAATCGATCGAATTCCTGCCAACCTTGTGGCATCACCCATTAGAGGGTTAAGCATCGAGAAGGTTACAAGGGAAGACACCTGGCCTTTACTCATCGCGATGCAACGGCACGCGGATCATGCGGTAAGCCTATTCGTTAACGGTCCTTCCGCACCTTACCCGTCGGCGCGGGAATCACGCCCGAAAGGCCGGCAATTTACAGAGGGGCAAAAACGGGAGTACGTTGGGAAAAGTTACGCACGCGCTCTTTGTTTGCAACCGTGCAACTCGAATTCAGATTCTAAAAACTGAAATGGAGGAAAACTCGATGGAAACTGTTCAGAATGGACAATGCGGCCTTTGTACCCACTTCGGCGAGCATCACAAGACCGATGTTCTGGTGAGCATTATGACCAGCCATCAGGCTGATCTGAAGTTTCTGGAGGAGTGCGGCCATCCAAGACATGCCGATCTGCACCTGAAGGTGACACCAATCAGCGGTTGCGATGGGTTTGAACAGGTTCACTAGAACGGATCGAGCGTGATCGAGCGGCTGCGGAAGGGATTCCGCAGCCTTTTTTTTGAACTCGGCGTCAGAATTGTTGCCGGGTAACAGCAAGAACGCAACAGTAAGAACAGAGCTGACTTCTGTGGTATCCCGCCCTTGCCGCAAAGTGCGCGTCAAGGAGGGGGCACCCGGCAGGTTAGTAACTCATGGGATGTGCAGAAGTGTACATATTTCATTCAGGGTCGTGCGCTCTCCTGAAGGAGATGATGGTATCAACGAACAAGGAAGCACCGGCTACTGTGCTTCTAATTAGCGATAACCCGGCGATTGCGCAACTGGTGCGCGAGTCACTTACTGTGCAAAAGGGGATAGGCTTCCAAGTGGAGTGGGTGCGGCGGCTTACCGAAGGACTGGAGCGACTTGGTAAGAAAGGAGTTGGGGCTGTCTTGCTCGAGTTATCGCTGCCCGATAGTCAGGGGATGGAGGGTTTCTCGAAGCTATTCTTCGCTGCGTCCGACATTCCCATCCTCATACTCGCAGAGAAGGCCAACGAAGCGCTCGCAGTGGAAGCACTGGAGCATGGTGCGCAGGATTACCTTCTGGTCAGTCACCTTGACAATTACACTTTGCCCCGGGCGTTACGTAACTCCATTGAACGCAAGGCTATCGAAGACGCTCTGTTTCTGGAGAGAGAGCGGGCGGTGGTCACGCTGAACTCGATTGGCGACGCGGTGCTCTCGACGGACCTGTCCGGGTGTGTGACTTACCTGAATGTTGTCGCAGAGGCCATGACGGGGTGGAACCGCCAGGAAGCCATGGGAAGACCGCTTGCCGACATCCTGCATATCATTGACGGCGCTACGGGGAATATTGCTCGGGACCCAACGGCGATAGCGCTTCAGCAAGACCGGACCTGGGGGTTGACGGAGAACTGCGTGCTGGTGCGGCGGGATGGGACCGAACTCGCAATCGAGGACTCGACGGCGCCGATACACGACCGGTCGGGCCGCATCCTGGGGGCTGTGTTGGTGTTTCGAGATGTAAGCGAATCTCGCGACGTGTCGCGACAAATTGCATACCGGGCGCAGCACGATGTGCTGACCGAGCTTCCCAACCGGATGATGATCAGCGACCGCATCACTCAGGCTATCGCTTTGGCTCGGCGAGAGAATCGGTCGCTGGCGGTGATGTTTCTGGATCTGGATCACTTCAAATACATCAACGACTCTCTTGGTCACGCAATTGGAGACGGGCTTCTGCAGTCGGTCGCGAAGCGATTGGTGGCTTCGGTACGTCATTCCGACACGGTCAGTCGCCAGGGCGGGGACGAGTTTGTGATTCTGCTTTCGGAGATTGCGCATTTGGAAGACGCGGCCAAGAGTGCGGAGAAACTGCTGTTATGCCTGAACTCGGCTCATTCCGTCGGAGGTTATGAACTGCACAGCAGCGGCAGCATTGGCATCAGTGTATTTCCGGGTGACGGAGAAGATGCTGAATTGCTGGTCCAACACGCTGACCTGGCGATGTACCACGCGAAGGAAGAGGGGCGCAATAAATTCCAGTTCTTTAGACCAGAGATGAATCTGAAGGTGGTGGAGCGGCAGCGCATCGAGAGTGGTTTGCGCCAGGCTCTGCAGCGGAATGAGTTTCTGCTGGAATACCAGCCCAAGGTCAAGCTTGATAGCGGCGAGATCATTGCAGCGGAAGCGCTGGTGCGGTGGCAACATCCGGATCGAGGACTGATTTATCCCTCCGAATTCGTGCCGATTGCCGAGGAATGCGGCCTGATTGTTCCGATCGGGCGTTGGGTGCTTGGCGAGGCGTGCCGTCAGATGGGTGCGTGGCAGCAAGCAGGACTGCCGTCTCTGACAATTTCCGTCAATGTATCGGTGATCGAATTCCGGGATAAGGATTTCATTCGAGAGGTTCAGGCAATTCTTGCGAAAACCGGAGTGGTGGCAAACCATATTGAGTTTGAAGTTACGGAAAGAGTGCTGATGAAGAATGCCGGGACAGCGGCCGCCGTGCTTCAGGAACTGAAAGCCATGGGGATACGGCTTGCCTTGGACGATTTCGGCACGGGATATTCCAGCCTGAGCTATCTCCGCCTGTTTCCTTTTGATGTACTGAAGATCGACCGGTCTTTCGTACGGCAGATCGAGGATGTCACAGGAGACTCGCCTATCGTTGGCGCCATTATAGCGATTGGGAAAAGTCTCAACTTTCTTATTGTGGCAGAGGGTATCGAGACACAGGCGCAGAATCGATACCTTCAGGAGCATGAGTGCGCGATGGGGCAGGGGTACCTGTTCAGCCGCCCCGTGCCTGCCGAGCGATTTGCCGAATTGCTGCAATCGGCCACGCCATTGCGGAGTTGATCTGTCGGGTTGAGCGAGGATGGTAATTGAGATAAAAACAAATCCTTCGCTTTGCTCAGGATGACAGTTCAGTTAGGCCGATCAGCTATTGTTTGAAGGCTGGGTCGGATTCTGCGCCGGGTCTTGGTTTCCATGCCAATGAGTAATACTCGCCGCGGTCGCGGGCCCAGGGGTCGAAAGCGTTGACTACGGGGTCTAACTCAGCTTTTAACTCGGGGATGTTGCGGGTCAGGATGCGCTTCAAGGGCGAGACTGGCTGCGTGTGGCCGTTGGGTTCGCCTTTTTCGATTTGCGCGGGGCCGGGGCCGTTGTTGGTGACCCAGTCGACGCCTAGCTGCGTGTAGAACTCGGGGCGGAAGCTGGAGGTGAAGAAGCGGTCGCTGAAGAGGCGGCGCGAGGCGTTGAGGATGAAGACGACGAACTGGGTTTCGGAGATGGCGAAGCCGTGGGGGCGACGGAATTCGGCGAGGTAGCCGACTACGGTGTCGACGTCTTCGATGTTGTCGATGACGGAGCCGTTGGGATGGCCGAGGCAGTCGTTGATGGGGGTTCCGTCTTCGTTGAGCTGGGCGTCGGTGATGACCTTGGAGGCATCGCAGGTGTGGGTTCCGTAAAGTTGGCGTAGTTCATCGACGGCTTGTTGTTGCGGCTTACGCGTGGGGTCATCGGCGGGCAGCGCGCGGACGTCGGGGTCCATGAAGTCGTCGTAGCTGGTGAGCTGACGGAGGCCGTACTGACGGCGGAATTCGTTGAAGCGCGGGACGCCGTGTTCGCGGTCGCGAATGATGTCGAGTGCGGCGAGATCGATCTGTTTGGTGGGGGTGTCTAGGCGTGGTAGTGTGATGTTTTGCATGAACTGGGGATGGTTGTGCAGGACGAGCGCGCCGAGGCGCTGACGGCCAAGGCTGAGGCCCCAGTTGGCCATGCCGCCCAGGTGCATGGCGTCGGTGGCTTTGCCCTCGAAGGTGCTGATGACGGGAACTTTTTCGATGATCTGGTTGGGGTCTTTGCTCAGGTCGCGGTACTCGATGAGGTCGGGGATGAGCGGGTGCAGACGGTAGACGGAGGTGAATTCTTCGGGGAAGTTGAAAGGCGAGCCGAAGTGGTTGACTCCACCGTTGATGCTGTCGGCCTTGGTGATGTCGTAGTGCTGGGCCTTGCTGCCGAGGCCGAAAATTCCAGGGCCGGAGGCAAATACGGAGTACCACTGGGTTGCCTTGGCAACGTCTTTGGATTTGCCGAAGTCTTTGGTGACGATGTCGGAGAGGGCTTTGGAGACGTCGGGGTCGCCGGTGCCGAGCAGGCCGTTCCAGTTGCCGTTCATGCCTTTATAGAGCGGCTCGTTGTAGAGAAGCTGCGGGGTCCACTCGATGGTGTGGATCTTTGCGACTTCGGCGGCGACTACGAGGCGTGCGGCGGTGAATAATTCGTCGGGAGTTATGTCTTTGTAGCGGATAACTCGCTTGGGATTGGATGGATCGCGGAGGCCGCAGTCTTTGTTCGGAGCTAGTTTCGCCTGATTGCGGAATTCGGTTACGAAGGAGTTATGTTCGCGGACGAACAAGTTATGCAGGAAGCTAAGTCCGATGGTCCAGTTATCTGGGAAGGCCACGGATTCCTGGCCAGCCCATTGGGGTTGCTGTGGGTCGTCTGGGCCGAGGACGGGAAGATAGCCGGATGCTGAAAGATCGCCGCCGGGGAGCGGCACGAGCAGGAGCTTTGCGGGGTCGGCGGGATCGCGCTTGACGCGCTTGAGGGATTCGTCGTCGAAGCCGTAGATCTGGGAACTGTCCCACCAGGCAGTGTTGGTGTTGGTGAAGGTTTCGGCGGCGCGGGTCATGTAGGTTTTGTCGCCTACTTTGAAGGTGTTTGGCGCGGTGTCCTGATCGACGAGGGTTTTGTCGACCTGGTCGCCGGGACGGCAGCCTAACTGCTGGATATCTTCGGGGGTTAGCGGGACTTCGACGTTGTTGACGAGCTTGGTCTTGCAGCCGACGTCGAAGTATTGCGGGCCGTTGTGACCGTCTTCCATGTGCGAAAACCAGTCGTGGGTCATGAACTGGATCCAGTAGGCGGCGAGGACGTTGAAGAAGGTGGCCTTCTGATAGTCGCAGTTGGCGTTGGGAGAGTTATTGGGAAGGCCGAAGCCTGCGTTGCAGGTGTCCGGCGTGGACTGCTGGCGCGTCAAGAGGACGCGGCTGATAACCTGCGGGTCGGGTTCGAGCAGGCTGAGGCGGCCGCCATGGCGGTTGCGGGTGTATTCGTTAGCGCCGCGGTCGGGGAAGGCTGTTTCAAACTCGACGTTGTGAGCGAAGGGCGTTCCGTTGGAGCCCATGAGCGGGTTTTTGACGTCGTTGCAGATGCCGGTGAGGGTGCGGCCGCGTACGAGGTCGCCTTTACAAACCTGCGTTCCGTCGCCGCCGACGGCCGCGTAGTTGGGGTCGGTTTTGGGCAGGCGCATCTCGGGCCAGACTTTGAGCGCGGGGCCACCGGTGCCATTGCGGCCGGAGATGTATTCCTGGAAGGTGCCGGCGTTATCGAAGAGGTTGAATTTGATGAGTTCGATACGCTGGAATTCGAGATCGGTGAGGGCGCCGGTGACGCCTCGAAAGGCAGGGCCGTTTTTGAGGAGGATGTTGGGCAGAGAAGACATGTCTCCAGTGCCCCAATAGGTTTGCCAGTCGACCCAGGGGGTGAGGCGGAATTGGAGAGATTGCTGGCCACCGCGGCAAAGGGCGTTGGCTTCAGAGACTTTGCCCTCGAAGCGGACGTCACGCGTGTTGGCGATGGGCCGGATGCCGCCGAGGACAGCTTTGACGCAGGCCGCGAGAGAGTCGACTTCTTGCTGCTGCGGGTTAGGTTTGGCGGCAGGCGCGGTCTGGGTGGGTTTCTGGGTGGGTTGCGCATGGGCGAGAGATGGGAGCAGGGCAGCGAGGGCCAGCAAAAGGTACAGGGGAGCTTGCAGGGAGAGTTTTGTCATGGGCAGAAAGATTGACTTATCTGCCCACAAAGGTCAAGGAATTCTTTAGTGCGATGGCTTATCGGCCGGAGTGGTCGTGTCCGCTGGATTCTGCGCCAACGAGAGTCAGGTCTACGGGGTTCTCGGCGAAGTGGTCGAGTGCGGCTTGCATTTCTTCGAGGAGCGCGTTGGCCATCCCGCGAGTGAAGCCGTGGCGGATGAGGATGCGCTGGATGACGAGGTCTTCGCGGTTTGGCGGCATGGAGTAGGCGGGGACGAGCCAGCCTCGTTCGCGGAGGCGGTCGGCGTAGTCGTAGAGGGTGAAGGTGGCGTTGGCTGGGTCTTTGAGTTCCCAGCAGAGGCCGGGGATGCCGCCGATGCCGTCGTAAATGATTTTGAATGGGCCGAGGGCGGCGATTTTTTCGGCGAGATAGCGCCCGAGGGCTGCGCATTCGGTTTGGATTTCGCGATAGCCTTCTTTGCCGAGGCGGAGGAAATTGTAGTACTGGCAGATGATTTCGCCGCCGGGGCGGGAGAAGTTGAGCGCGAAGGTGGGCATGTTGCCGCCGAGGTAGTTGACGTCGAAGATCAGCTCTTCGGGCAGGTCGTGTTTCTCGCGCCAGAGTGCCCAGCCTACGCCGAGCGGGGCGAGTCCGAATTTGTGGCCTGAGGCGTTGATGGATTTGACTCGGGGCAGGCGGAAGTCCCAGAGCAGGTCGGGTTGGAGGAATGGGGCGAGGAATGCGCCGCTGGCTCCGTCGACGTGGACGGGGATGTGCAGGCCGGTGCGCGCTTCCAGCTCGTCCAGGGCGTCACTGATAGCTTTTACAGGCTCGTATTGCAGCGTGAAGGTGACGCCGAGGGTGACGATGACGCCGATGGTGTTTTCGTCGCAGCGCTTGAGGACTTCTTCAGGGGTAAGCAGGAGGCGGTCGCCTTCCATGGGGACTTCGCGGATTTCGACGTCGAAGTAGCGGCAGAACTTGTGCCAGCAGACCTGGACGGGGCCCATGATGAGGTTGGGCGTTTCGGTGGATCTGCCCGCGGCACGCTGGCGTTTGCGCCAGTTCCACTTGAGGGCGAGGCCGCCGAGCATGGCTGCTTCGCTGGAGCCTGTGGTGGAGCAGCCGATGGTGGTCGCGGCTTCCGGGGAGTTCCAGAGATCGGCGAGCATGTGGACGCAGCGCTCTTCGATGGCTGCGGTCTGCGGGTACTCGTCTTTGTCGATCATGTTCTTGTCGGCCGACTCGTCCATGAGTTGCTGGACTTCGGGCTCGATCCATGTGGTGCAGAAGGTGGCGAGGTTCTGCTGGGAGTTGCCGTCAAGGATGAGCTGGTTGTGGATGCACTCGTAGACGGATTGCGGGTTTTGGCGTAATTCGGGGAAGACGTAGGTTTCGGCGGAGGCGTCGTGGGCGCTGTGTTCGACTTCGTGGGTGGGAGCGGCGGTGAGTTCTTCGGTGTTGTGCAGTCCCATGGCGGTCTTCTCCCGGTTTTCGCGGATGGTGAATCTGAGAGTCAAAGTGTAGTCGGGGATTTTGAGGCGCGGGAAGAATAAATGGTGAATCGGCGGGAAGCGTCGGGCGGGAAGCTTGAATCGGCGGGCTGGATATTGCGCTGGAGCTTTAATCGTCAGGTAGCGCAGTGAGCATTGGGATCGATGAGATGACTCAGGGCTGGATTGCTCGTAAAGGTGCCGTTGCCGTTACCGAGCAGCACTTCGAATGAGTCCTGGTCTTCGTTCGTCACTACGATATCGGGGATGCCGTCGCCATTGAAATCGGCTACGGCGAGATGGTAGACGTTTCCCTGCATTGGCAACTTGAAGGACCACGCAGGATGGAATGAGCCGTCGCCTGATCCGAGCAGAATTGTTGCGGTGTTCGAGTGAGGGTCTGAGACCACCATGTCGAGGATGCCGTCGTGGTTGAAATCTCCGACTGCGATGGATGCTACCGAGGCGAGGCGAATTCCGTTGGGAGTTGGAGTGAGGTTGCCTTTGCCATCGCCGAGGAGAATGATCAGTGATCCGTCGGCGTCGCCCACGATTAGGTCTGGATTCCCGTCGCGGTTGAAGTCGCCTACGGCGATGGATTTGGGATCGAGGCCGATAACGGGAGTTGTAGCGGCGGCCCGGAAGGTGCCATCGGGCTGGCCAAGCATCACGGTGAGTATGCTCGGAGCTGAGTCACCGTTGGGTGCGGATGTCCGAGCGATATCTGTGATGCCGTCGCGGTTGAAGTCGCTGGTTACAACGAGAGCCGAGGGCTCATCTGGGGTGTCTTCGGCGGGGGCTGCCAGCACTCTACCGGGTGCGATGGCGACAACGAGGAGGACGACGAAAGCTATCGGTTTATGAGCGAGATAGTCCATGCGTTTTCCTCCTCTGGAAAGACTAACTCCGGAGCCTTGCGTTGCGCCAATTCTCCGGTGGATTTCAGGAGCCGTTCAGGGGTAGAGGCGGGCTTTTTGCCAGCCGTCCGCTTGCCGGGTGAAAAGGAAGCGGTCGTGGAGTCTGTCTGGGCCGTTAAACCAGAACTCGATTCGCTGCGGATGCAGGCAATAACCTCGCCAGTAGGCTGGTCTTGGAATCTCGCCGGGATGTGCTTCGGTGAATTTTCGCACGCGTTCTTCGAGCTCTTCCCGGCTGGTTAGAACGCGGCTCTGATTGGAGACTGCCGCGCCGATCTGACTGGCCCTGGCGCGGCTGTGGAAGTAGGTGTCGACGTCCTGCGCATCGAGTTCCGACACCGATCCTTCCACGCGGACCTGAAGGCGTAGCGATTTCCAGTGAAAGCAGAGTGCGGCTCTGGGATTCTCTGCGAGTTCGAGTCCTTTACGGCTCTCTGCGTTGGTGAAGAAGCAAAAGCGGTGTTCGCGTACCTGCTTTGCCAGCACCATGCGGACGCTGGGCGCACCGTCGGCGGCGACAGTGGCCAGGGCGGCCGCGTTGGCGTCGTTGGGCTCGGTTTGCTGGGCTTGTTGCAAATAGGTGTCGAACAACTCCAGCGGATTGTTGGACTCGATCTCGTGCGAAGAACTCATGGTCAGAGTTTATCCGCTATTTATCCGGTGGGACACGGGCGGAACAGGTGTCCAGATAGGCGCATGCCATCGAGATCATCTCCTGACGCAGGGCGTTGAGTTGCTTTTCGGGAGCTGCTGACTCTAGCATCCGGCGGCTGACGCCGACCATCACTCCCTGAAGCATGAAGCAGACCAGATGCGGATCGGTTGTGAGCGGATCGGAGGCGCTCGCCAGCATCCGGACGATGGCCTTATCGGAGCGGATTCTCATCTGCTGCACGATTTTCGCTCCGTCCACGTCGGAACTGGCGTAGTAGAGAGCGACGCTGGTCTTTGGGGCTCTCATTTTGGCCTCAAGAAAAGCCGTGATGAGTTCAGTCGCCATTTCACGGAGGGTTTTGCCTTCCTGTTCCATGCAGACGCGTTCGACGGCTTCTGTGACTTCTGTGAGGTGACGCTTCAACGCGGCCTGCAAGAGCGCGCTCTTGTTCGGGAAGTATTGGTACAGGGTTCCTACGGATACACCGGCTCGTGCGGCTACTCTGGTTGTGGTGAGGCGTTCCTTGCCGATATGGAGCAAAACCTGAATAGTGGCTTCGAGAATTGCGTCCACGCTGGCTGCGGAACGGGCTTGAACTGGCGATTTACGTGGCTCTAACAACACTTGGGAACATGGCGGCAAATGCGAACTCCTAAACTGAAGCTTTCTTCATCGAATCACCAGTTTGCATAAACTTCAACAGAAATGCACACACACGAGGAGAGATAGAGTGACGAAACAGATGGATGGAAGCATGAATTTGGGCGGCAGCTTCACATTTCCCGGTACCGAGATGACTGTGAACCGCATGGGCTATGGTGCGATGCAGTTGGCCGGTCCGCATGTGTTTGGGCCGCCGCGTGACAGGGATCTGGCGGTTGCTGTGCTGCGGGAAGCGGTTGAGGCTGGCGTAAATCACATTGACACCAGCGACTTTTATGGTCCGCATGTGACCAATCAGATCATCAAGGAGGCGCTTCATCCCTATCGCGATGGTTTGGTGATCGTCACCAAGGTTGGCGCGAAGCGCGCTGCGGATAAGTCGTGGCCTCATGCGCGATCGCGCCAGGAAGTGATCGATGCGGTGCATGACAACCTGCGCAATCTTGCCCTCGACAAGCTCGATGTGGTCAATCTTCGGGTGGGTGGGATCATGGGGCCTGAGGAGGGGTCGATTGAGGAGCCGATGACGGCGCTCGCGGAGCTCAAGCAGCAGGGGTTGATTCGTCATCTGGGCTTGAGCAACGTGAGCCCGACGCAGTTGGCGGAGGCTCTGGCTATCGCCGAGATCGTTTGCATTCAGAATCTGTACAACGTGGCGCACCGGAGTGATGACGGATTCGTCACCGACCTCGCGAAACAGGGCATTGCGTATGTGCCGTTCTTCCCGCTGGGAGGGTTCACTCCGTTGCAGTCTTCGATTCTGGATGCGGCGGCAGCATCTCTGGGGGCTACTCCGATGCAGGTTGCGCTGGCGTGGCTGCTGCAGCGTTCGCAGAATATGCTGCTAATTCCGGGCACGTCTTCTCTCGAACACCTTCGCGAGAATCTCAAGGCTGCTTCGCTGCGGATTCCGGCGGAAATCCTGGCTGATCTCGACTCGATCGGGGCGGGACAGAAGCGGTGATGGGTGTGTTTGGAAGTAGTGCGTTTTAGTCGCGGCCTTTTTTGCGGATCTCTATGTTCAGGCGCTTGATTTTCTGGTTGAGCGTGCTGAGCGGGATGTGGAACTGTTCGGCGGCATCGGTCTGGTTCCAGTTGCAGCGCTCTAGCTTCTCGATGATGATGCGGCGCTCGATGTCTTCGAGGATGTCGAAGAGGGATGAATTGGGGTTGTGTTCGAGCAGCGCGTCCTGAAAGCTGCGGCCGGTGATGTGGCCGGGCAGCAAGCCCGAGCCGATGATTGGCGTGCTGGAGAGGACGACGCCGCGTTCGATGATGTTTTCCAGTTCGCGGACGTTGCCGGGCCATTCGTAATCGACGAGGGCGCGCATGGCGTCTGGAGTGAGCTTGCGGACTTCGAGGTCGTTTTCCTTGGAGAAGTGTTCGAGGAAGCGATGGACGAGGAGCGGGATATCTTCGCGACGGCTGCGCAGCGGCGGCAGGTCGATGGAGATGACGTTAAGGCGATAGAAGAGGTCGTCGCGGAATTTGCCTTCGCGGACAGCCTGGCGCAGATCGACGTTGGTGGCGGCGACGATGCGGACATCCACTTGCATCTCCTGCGTGCCGCCTAGCGGGGTGAAGCGGCGATCCTGCAGGACGCGGAGGATCTTGGCCTGGGTGTCCATGCCCATATTGCCGATTTCGTCGAGGAAGAGCGTGCCGCTGTTGGCGACTTCAAAGAGGCCTTTTTTGGTGGCGATTGCCGATGTGAAGGCGCCTTTGACGTGGCCAAAGAGGGTGGATTCGAGCAACTCGGAGGGCATGGAGCCGGTGTTGACAGGGACGAATGGCTTGTCTTTGCGCGGCGAATTAGCGTGCAGGGCTTTGGCGATGAGCTCCTTGCCGGTGCCGCTTTCGCCCTGGATGAGCACAGTGGAGCGGCTGGGCGCGACCTGGCTTACGAGGTCGAAGATGCGCAGCATGACTTCCGATTTGCCGACGATGTTGTGGAAGTTGTAGCGCTGCTTGAGGGCGCGCTTGAGCTGGACGTTTTCCGCCTCGGCTTTGTGGCGGGCAATGGCGGAACGGATGTCGGCGAGTAGCTTTTCGTTGTCCCAGGGCTTCTGAACGAAGTTTTCCGCGCCTGCGCGGACGGCTTCGACGACATTGTCCACCGTCCCGTAGGCGGTGATCATGACCACGGGCAGTTCCGGGTAGCGCTCGTGGATCTGCGGGAGCAGTTCAAGGCCGGTCTGGCCGGGCAGGGCGAGGTCGAGCAGGACAAGGTCGTAGTTGCCTTGTTCGAGCATTGACAGGCCCTCTTCACCGTCGACGGCCATCTGGACCGCGTAGCCCTCAAGGGTGAGCAGAATCTCCAGCGATTCGCGAATACCGGCTTCGTCGTCGATGACGAGTATCCGGGCGTCGGCAGTGGCTTCGGAATTGGGAATCAGGGCTGACTGGCTCAAGTGCGCAAGGACCTCAGGCATGGACGGAATTCCTTAAGAGGGGGAACTCTAAATGAAAAGTGGTTCCAACGCCGAGAGTGCTCTCGACGTTGATTTTACCGGCGTGTTCCTGAATGATGCCGTAGCTGACGGAGAGACCGAGGCCGGTGCCGCGCCGCTCGCCAGGCTTGGGCGTAGATTTGGTGGTAAAGAAAGGATCATAAATGCGCTTGAGGTGTTCGGGGGCGATGCCTGCGCCGGAATCTGCGATGACAGCCTCGACGTGGCCATTGGTGATGGTGGTGATGCGCAGTTCGCCGCCTTGGGGCATGGCGTCTTTGGCGTTCAGAAGCAGGTTGAGGAAGACCTGTTGCAGTTTGCCGGGGTTGCCATGGATGCGCGGGAGCTCGTCTGAGAGTTCCATGGCGACGGTAATGCGGGCGGTCTTCATCTGATGCTCAACGAGCGCGAGGGTGTCGCGGATGACCTGGTTGAGGTCGGTATCGCGGAACTCGGTGGTGCTGGTGCGGGAGAAGTTGAGCAGGCCATTTGCGATCTCGGAGGCGCGGAAGGTTTGCTGGGTGATGCGTTCGAGAAGAGGCGTGAGGCGCTTGTCTTCCTTCATCTGCTTGGTGAGCATTTGCGCATAGGAGCTGATGACGGCGAGCGGGGTATTGATTTCGTGGGCTACGCCAGCGGCGAGAAGACCGATGGAACTGAGCTTGTCGGCCTGGGTGAGCTGCGCTTCAAGAGTAATGCGCTCGGTGATGTCGTCGACGAGGACGATGCGGCCGACGGCGACGAAGTCGCGCGAGAGCAGCGGGGCGACAGCGATGTTGGCGGAGCGGGATTCGCCGGCGCGAGTAGTGAGGCGGAATTTGTAGAGGTGATGGACGCCGGACTCGTTTCGGAAACGGTCGAAGGCCTCGATGAACTCGGGTGGGAAGACGGCGGTGAGCGGCTGGCCGATGGCTTCCTTGCGGCTGAGGGCGTACATGGCCTCCATCTGCGCGTTCCAGCTCTCGATGCGGTCTTCGAGATCGACGGCGAGGATGCCGACGTTGATGGATTCGACGATGTTTTCGTTGAATTCCTTGAGGCGCTCGAATTCGCTGACCTGCTCTTCGAGGCGGGCGTAGAGGCTGGCGTTCTGAAGGGCGATGCCGATGTAGCTGGCGAGGGACTCGAGGAGCTCGACGTCTTCGCTGGAGAGGAAGTCGCCGCCAATGGTGCGCCCGAGGCCGATGACGGCGATGGTGCGGGTTTTGGCTCCGGGGTGAGTGCCGCCGTGGACGCCGGTCTGGGTTGCGTCCTGTACGCGGCAGGGAAGGTAGTAGTTCAGGTCGAGGAGGGCTGCGGTGCGCTGCTGCTCGTCGGGCAGATGGGGGGTCTGCTGGGCGTTTTCGAGGAAGATATGCGAATGGCCGCCGGGAAGGTCGAAGTCGAGGAAATCAAGATCGAGGCGCGGGGTGTATTGTTCGCCGCTGAAGGGAAGGCCGTGGCTGGCAGCGAGGCGGAAATG
Organism: Acidicapsa acidisoli; assembly: GCF_025685625.1. NCBI lineage: Bacteria > Pseudomonadati > Acidobacteriota > Terriglobia > Terriglobales > Acidobacteriaceae > Acidicapsa > Acidicapsa acidisoli. Next base: position 42,600 of record NZ_JAGSYI010000007.1, on the reverse strand, counting down.
ACCGGATGCGTCGGGTGAGTCGGCGAGGAAGACAGCGACTTTGGCGACGAGCAGGGTGCTGGGCAGGCGGTCGACGATGGAGCGCAGGAGGGCTTCGAGGTCGGTTTCGGAACTGAGGCCGCGGCCGAAGTCGACAAGAGCCTTACGGTAATCATAGCGATGGCGGTCGAAGACCTGATCGATCCAGCTTTGGAAGCGGCGCTTGAGCGGGTCGAAGAGCTGCGCGGTAATGAGGATGGTGAGGACGAGTCCCCATTCGCGGACGGCTTCGGGCAGGCGGGTGTGGATCTGCTCGGAGATGAGGGCGACGACAGCGAAGTAGACGCCGACGAGGGTTCCCGTGGCGAGTGTGTAAGCTACGCCGCGCTTGAAGATCAGGTCGGTGTCCATGAGCCGGTAGCGGACGATGGCCCAACTGAAGGTAAGCGGCAGGATGACGAGCGAGAGTCCGGCGACCTTCTGGAGCAGGACCGGAACAGGGAGACCAGTGAGGAAGGGAATTGCGAAGATAGCGGTGAAAGGCAGGACCGCGAGCATAGTTCCGCGGGTGAGCCACTTGAGTTGCTGGCGCAGGAGCGGAGTGTTAGCGCGGGCGTAGCTGCGCAGGAAGAGGATTGCCGCCAAAACATAATACGCAGCCACGTAGGCGATTGCGATCTGATCGAGGCGGAGCTTGAGAGCGAAGGTTGCCTGCCAGAAGAGGATGGCGGAGATGCGCAAGACGATAACGGCGAACGCCGGCGCATAGATGACCGGAAGCAGCCAGCGACGGTTGCGCTGGCGAAGGCTCTCCTCGGGAAAGACAAGGGCGAAATGCAGAAAGAGCGCGGGTTGCAGGGCTTCCGCGACGACGTTGCCCCAATAGATGGTCCAGTCGAGAAGATCGAATTTGCCGGTGTAGTGGAAGGTGTTGAGGGCGAACGATACCAGGCAAAAGATGTAGAAGTGCGTGGCTCTGGGAGCGGTCCAGCGTCGGAACAGGACGTAAATGCCAATGGCGAGATAGATGAGGCCTTCGACACGGGTGAACTGCTGCAGGCCGCGATCAGCGGGGATGGGAATGACCGTGATGGGGTCCAGCGAAATGCCGCGGCGGATGATGCTGTATTCGGCTTTGCCGTAGACATCGGTGTGCTTGAGTTCGCGGTCGAGGTCCGCGCCGAATTCGATGGTGTGATCGTTGACTGCGGTCAGCAAGTCTCCCGGGTCGATGCCGGCCTGAGCGCCGGGACCGCCCTCCATGACCCGCACTGCGATCAGGCCGGGGAGGACTTTGCTGCTTCCCTCGGTCCAGATGACTCCGTCGTCGGGCTGCTGGTAACGGCCCTCTTGTTGGAGATTGAAGACCGCGAACAATACCAGGGCTACCGTGGCGAGAGCCAATAGCGTCGCAACAACCCGGTTATATAGATTTGTCTCCATTGTGGGGGAGCCTGAACCGACAAAACATGCACGTAGGATGCCATGTTCCGGAGGAAAACTTTCTGTTTCGGGAATCCGGGTCAAACAGCTGAAAGGAATACGTATAGAGACTTTGAGATGTTCCGGAGGTAATCGCCGATTTCAGATTTTAGCAGTTCTTAACGAGAAAAAGTTGATGAAAATATGAAGAATGGGATTTGGATATGGAAATTGGGAGTGTGAAGTGTGGAGTGCGAAGTGTGAAGGAATTCATCGGTCCGCGACATAAGACCACTCCACACTTCACACCGCCTTTTGTCCGTAGGTTGCTTTGGGGCCATGTTTGCGCTGGTAGTGGTGTTCGGCCACGTATTGGGCCAGACCGTCCGCTGGGGCTCCCAGAGTTAGGGTGCGGTAGGCGAGGCGGGCGATGTATTCGAGGAGGTCCGCGTTTTCGACGGCGGCTGCCGGGGTTTTGCCCCAGGCGAAGGGCGCGTGGCCGGCGACGAGGACTCCGGGGACGGCGATGGGGTCGAGGTTCTGGTCGCGAAAGAGACGGGCGATGACTGCGCCGGTGTTGAGGACATAGGCTTCGTGGACTTCTTCGGCGGTGAGGGATTCGGTGATGGGAACGGGGCCGTGGAAGTAGTCGGCGTGGGTGGTACCGAGGCAGGGGATGGGCTGGCAGGCCTGCGCCCAGGAGGTTGCGAACTCGGAGTGAGTGTGGACGACGCCGCCGATCTGGGGGAATTCGCGGTAGAGAAGCAGGTGGGTATCGAGGTCGCTTGAGGGGTTCAGCGTGCCCTCAATGATTGTGCCGTCGAGACGGGTGAGGACGAGATCGGCGGCGGTGAGGGTGGCGTAGCTGACGCCGCTGGGTTTGATGGCTACGAGAGGTTCTTTGCCGGAGCCGTCAGCTCCTGCGCGGTCAATTCCGCTGGCGTTGCCGAAGGTGTGGACCGCGAGTCCACGGCGCGCGATTTCCTGGTTGGCGTGGAGGACTTGTTCGCGAAGAGCGGGTAGAAGCATGGGATGGGTCCTAGCGGATAGGGTTTGCTGAGAAATCGTTTTCTGCGACAGTTTATCAGTTGCCCCGGAAGAACGGAAATGTCAGGACGCGGCGTTGCAGTATGATTTGGGGACCGAATTTGGTGGTATGTGTTGCGTGGCGCGCGGCAGGAGGGTTTTGGATGAATCGGAGGAAGTTCGTTCAGGCTGCCGCTCTGGCTCCGTTGGCTGCGGGGAATTTGCGGTCTGCGTTCGCGTCTGGCTTTTCGTCGTCTGCTGAGAGCGGCAAGGCGGCGGTTTCTATGGCGGAGCAGGACTGGCCGGGGACTCCGATTCACGACCGTTATGAACTGACCCTTCGGCGGGTACTGGAGGGCAGATCGCCAGAATACACCGAGGAATTTGTGCTCGACGATGTGCGGCCTGCTGCCGGGCGGCGATTTACGGAATACAGCGGGGATATTTCGGGCCGATATATTGGCGCATTATCTACGGCATCCCGAGTCTACGGAACCCATTTTCCGGGCTTGGATGCGCTGGTCGCGAAGGTGATCGCGCTGCAGAAGCCGGATGGCTACTTCGGGAGCGGGTTTCATTATGAGAAGCCGACCGATCTGGATATGGCGTTGCTTTGGGGCAATGGCCGGCTGCTGGTGGGGCTGATCGAGTATTACCGGCTCGTGCCGTCGCCGGCGGTGCTGGCAGCCTGCGTCCGGCTGGGGAATTTCCTGGTGCGGGTGGGGCCGCTGATGCTTTCCAATGAGATTCGCGATGGATTTGGAGCCCAGCATTTTGCTTCGAGCTATATCTGCTGGACGCAGCAGGTGGAGGGGCTTGCCAACCTGTATCAGGTGACGCGGGACGAGCGGTATCGGGTCCTTGCCGAGGCGATTATCGCGGTTACGGAAAGGCGCGCCGGAGACCATGCGCATGGGTATCTGACGAGCGTACGCGGGTGGGTGGATCTGTACAACGCGTTTCCCGACAGCGTGTTGCTTCGCAGGTGCGAGGCGGCCTGGCAGGATGTGGTGCAGTCGCAGGATCTGCTGATTACCGGGGGAGTTCCTGAAGGTTGGAGCCCGAATAACCACCGCACCGAGGGCTGCGGAGAGACCGATTGGGTCAGGCTGAGCCTGGCGCTCTGGAAGGCGACGGACAACGCACCGTATCTGCAAATGGCGGAGCGGACAATCTTCAACGAACTCGCCTTTAATCAGTACGAGATGGGGGACTTCGGCCACCGGGTGTATACGGAAACGGGTTTACCGGCTGCCGGTGCGGTGCGGGCATGGTGGTGCTGCACGCTGCATGGTTTGCGTTGTTTTCCCGATATTCAGAACAACGTCTTTCGGGCGCAAGAAGGCGGGTTGACTTTTGACCTCCCGATGGATGGCCGGATCGAGAAACCCGGTCTCTCTGCGAAAGCTGAGTCGTTTCTGGCTCATGATGCAACGGTGCGAATAACCATCCTGTCGGCGGGGAAGGCGCCGGCGTCGCTGAGTATTCGCAGGCCAGAATGGGCAAATGAGTTGTCCGTCAAGATCAACAACGTGGCGATTCAGCAATCGGCGGAAGATGGCTATGTGAGGCTTCGGCGCGAATGGCGGGCAGGGGATTTGGTTGCTTTGCGTTACGGGATGGAAGTGCGGCAGGAAGATGCGGGGAAGAACCGGACGGCGTACTTCTTCGGGCCATGGCTGCTGGGCGCGCCGGCTTCGGAGAATCCTGCTTACTTCAATGAGCTAACCCCGGAAAACCGGCTGGCGGGGATGGAGGCTGGATCGCCGGGCAATCCTCCGCCTCCGGCTTTGATTCCGGCCTTTGTTGTGCCGATTGCGCAGACGCCGTTTCATTACATTCCCGCGGAGTATCCGGAGCAACCGGGGCGTGTCGTTCTGCGGGCGATTGCAGAGCAGACCGGGCAGCCTACTACGTCCTGGGAGTTGCGATTTCTGACGCAGTCGAGATCATGAGCCGATCGGGCTCGCGTGGGAAATTTCGGCGTTCTCCGGAATGCTGCGCCGTCGTGTGAGTGGATGTAAACTTGCGTCCAGAACCGTCGTCTACTTTGATGATGGCGACCACTACCACAGTACTGGAGAGTATGGGCAAGCGAGCGGTAGCCGCCGCATTTGCGCGAGACGACTCGGCGGACTTTGCCGAGGTCGCAACTCGCTACAGGCCGCAGATTTTTCGCTTTTTGCTGGCATCGCTGCGCGATCCGGATGCGGCTGAGACGCTGACCCAGGACTGTCTGCTGAAGGCGCATCGAAACTGGGCCAGCTTTCGTGGCGAATCCAGCGTGATGACCTGGCTGCTGCGGATCGCGATCAATCTTCAGAAGGATCATTGGCGCAGCCGCCGGTTGCAGTTCTGGAAGTTGACCGCCACCAACTCGGTGGATGCGCAGGATGCGAGCCAGTGGCTGCCCAGCGGGGAATCGTCACCGGAGCAGCAGGTGATGGCCAAGGATCAGGTTCGGCTGGTGTGGAAAGTGGTCAAGGGTCTGAGCGATCGGCAGCGGACGGTCTTCCTGTTGCGGCACGTGGAAGAGATGGAGATCCACGAGATCGCGAGCACAATAGGGTTAAGTGAGGGAACGGTGAAGGCGCACCTGTCGCGGGCCATGGTCCGGGTGCGGGCTGAACTGGGAGGAAAACGATGAGTTTCGAGGAAAAGAATCGGGAAGCAGAGGACGCGCAGGTGGAGTTGGCGCTGCGAAATTATCGCGACAGCGTACATGCCTGGAGCGAGCAGGAGTTCAGCAAGGCTCGGACAGTTCGACGGTCTCAGTGGGATGCGTTTTGGCGGGTGATGGCGAATCCGGTGCTGGATTGGTCGCTGGCGTGCGCTCTGGTGGTGACTTCGGTTGGGATTCCGGTGACAGTGCATCATCAGCGGCAACTGGTTGCCGAGCGCAATGCACAAATGCTGCGGCAGCAGGAAGCGGCCAAGGAAGCGACGCGGCAGGAGGCTGTTGCGATGAGTGACGACGAACTACTAGCTCACGTGGATAGCGATATCGCGCAAGCTGCTCCGGATGCCATGGAGCCGTTGGCTAGCCTGATGAGCGATTCCTCGGCCAAGTAGCCGGATGGAGGATTGGCTACTGTGCATGGCGGGAATTAGTGAAACAAAATTGGTTAAACAGAGTTGCGAATTGACAAAAAGAAATGCGAGTAGACGTTCAACGGGGTTCAATCTGGCGAGGAATCGGGGAAAGATGAAAATGGCGACGGGGACTGGGGCATCGGGGATGAGGAAAATCGGAGCGGGGTTGGCGGTTGCCGTGCTGGCGGTTGTGGGTGCAGCCACTGTTTGGGCGCAGGGCCCGGAGGGCGGATTGGGCATGGGGCCGCATCGGCCTCCGATGGAGCGGGAGATGGGCCCGCAGGGCGACCATCCACGGTGGTGGAATGGGCAACATGCGATCGAGAAGCTGAAGCTGACGGATGCGCAGCGGAAGGCGATGGACGATATTTACATGCAACACCGGCTGACGCTGGTGGATCTGCACGCCACGCTGGAAAAGGCGGAACTGGCGATGGAGCCGCTGATGAGCGCGGATCAGCCCGACGAAGGCAGGATTCTGGCACAGATCGACCAGGTGGCGCAGGCCCGGGCGGAGTTGGAAAAGGCCAATGCGCGGATGCTGCTTGGGCTTCGCAGGCAGTTGACGCCGGAGCAGTGGAAGATTATGCAGGCGGATCGCGCGGCGCGCAGAGAGTCAATGCACCACGGCGGATCCGGTCAGGGCGATGGGCCGAGGTGGCATAGAGACGGTCAGGGTTCTGGAGCATCAGGCGGCGGGACTCCGCCTCCCTCGCCGGGCTCGGGTGAGAACGAATAAAGGCAGGTTTGAAGGGTTTGGCGCGCTGGATGGGCTCTGACGGCTTTCTCCGGCGCGCCAAAAAGGAACTCGATTGGCGAGACCCAGATCTCGGCGAGTTCCGCAGAGCAATACAGAGCAGAGAGCATTGCGGTGGTCAAACGGCCACCGCTTTTTTTGCCCTAACTCGGGTCCTAACTTTGGGAAGATGCCGCAGGTTCGGAGATGAGCAGACGCAGGTCGCGGAGATTGTGGCCGGTGGGGCCGGTCACGACCGAATCACCGAGAGCGGTGAAGAGGGGACAGGCGTTGAAGGTTTCCAGCGCCTCCGAGGGCTTGTAGCCGTATGCGATAGCGCGGCTGACGGTAGTGGGATCGGCGATGGCTCCGGCGGCGCGGGTGTTGCCGTCGATGCCGTCGGAGCCGGCGCTGAGGACGAGGATATTTTCGCCGGGATAGCGATTGAGTTCGAGGGCGCAGGCGAGAGCGAATTGCTGGTTGCGGCCGCCGGCTCCGGGAGTGCGGTTGAGCGTGACTGTGACTTCGCCGCCGGAGATGAGACAACAGTGGGGATGCTCGGCGCGAAGTGCGTGGAAGCGCTGCAGGAGATAGCCCGCTGCGTCGGCGTAATCCCAGTCGTCGCAGGAGTTGTCGACGACGGTGTGGTAGCCGAGTTTCTCCGCAATGGTGCGGGCGCTTTCGACGAGATCGTGACTAGAGAGCAGGACCTCGAAGATGGAGTTGCGAAATGCGTCGTCTTCGGTGGTCAGGGCGGCTTGATCCGTTTTGCGCGGGATTGCGGCGGGATTGTCTTTCCAGGGTAGTCGCGGCAGAAATGGCGCGAGGCGGCTTTTGTTACCGGGGGATTCCGGCAGATCTCCACGCTCAAAAAAGGCGCGTACTGAATCGGGGAACTCGGGCAGGAGTTTGTATTTGGCGAGTATTGCGTGGGCCTGTTCCACTGTGGTGTGGTCCGGCGATGTCGGTCCTGAGGCGAGGGTGTCGAGGCTCCGCAGTGGTACATCCGGCAGAAGAATGGAAATCTTGGTCGACTCAGGCGCGGCAATGGCGAGACGTCCGCCTTTGACGGCGGAGAAGTGTTTGCGTACGACGTTGATCTCAGTGATCGGCGCGCCGCTGGCGATGAGCGCCTGATGGAAGACCATAGTGTCTTCGAGCGTGATTTCGGGGTCGAGAGGTAGATCGAATAGCGCCGATGCACCGCCGGAAATGAGAAAAATAACGAGGGTGTCCTTGCGGGCTTTGCGGAGGAGCGCGAGGGTGGCGCGCGCTGCAGCGAAAGAGCCTTCGGTCGGGAGCGGATGCCCGCCTTCGAAGTAGCGAATCCGCCAGTTGCGATTGGGGGGAATCTCAAAGGAGCAGCAGATGCCGCGCAGGCCCTGGCGACGTTTCATGCGCGTGAGCAGGGTATCGAGCATGGCTGGGGCGGCTTTGCCGATGGCGATGACGGCGATGCGCTTGAAGTCTTTGAGATCCAAAGTGGTTGCGCCGCCGCTTTCAGGCAGCAGGCGGTGGAGCGTCGTGCCTTCGAAGCGAATGCGGCGGTCAAAGGCCGACTCGATACTGCAGGCGTCGAGTGCCTGCGTGAAGATATCGGTCGCGGTGGCGTGAAGGGACTCTAGGGCTAGTTCGCTGGTTGTCATTGGGAAGAACTTTCTCGTGCCGGTCTGTCTGGATCTGAGTCTGGGGCCCGGTCTTGGTCTGAATCCTGTGCCGTCAGGAAGGTTGCGCGAAGCCATTGGCCGAGCGCAACCTGCATGGCTGGAAGATGGCCTACAAAGAAATGATCGGCATTTTCGATCAGGGTGAGCCGTTTCGGTTCGCGGGCGGAATCGGCCACGGAGCGAAGTTGATTGGCGGGGGCATACTGGTCGTGGTCGCCGCTTAGGAAGAGTTTTGGGAAGTTGCAGCTGGGCAGGAACGGGTATTTGTAGTCACGGCCTTCGGCGTGGGTGGGAAGGCCGAGGGCGGCGAAGCCACTGATTCCGGGGTGGCCGCAACAGGCATTCAGCCCCATGGCTGCTCCGAAGGAAAAGCCGGCGGCGACGATGGGCTTGCCATATTCCCTGCTGAGCCAGTCGAGGCCCGCTCGCACGTCGTCTGCTTCGGCGCGGCCGTCGTGTGAGCCTTCGCTCAATCCGGTGCCGCGGAAGTTGAAACGTAAGACCGGCCAGCCGAGGCCGTTGAAGACTTTCATGGCGTGGTACACGACTTTGTTGTGCATGGTGCCCCCGCCGAGCGGGTGGGGATGGCAGAGCAGCGTGGCAAAGGGCGCGCTTGGATGGCCCTCGTTCAGCAGCGCTTCCAGGCGTCCAGCCGGTCCGCAAAGATCGAAGCTGCGGAGCGACGCCGGGACTTTGGGTGCTTCGGGCGTTGCGGAAGTGAGAGGCGGCCTCGGAAAAACCGATTTGTCGGCGCTTGCGGGCATGTCTGAAATTCATTCTATGCAAAGTAGCCGCGGCGCGTGGGGTATTCTGGCTTCACGATGCCTCATGATCCTGTGGCGCCCATTGACTTTGTTCCCTCATTTGATCCCGTGGAAATGACAAGAGTGGCAAGAGAAGAGTTGGAAATGACGCTGGACCCGATTTGGCTCACGCGTGAGTTGGTGGGGATTGATTCGACAACCTATCACGAAGGCGCGGCTGGAGATTTTCTGGAGGAATTTCTGGCGAGCCGCGGTTGGGTAGTCGAGAAGACGCCGGTTCCGCAGCCGGAGGAGAGTGGTCGCACCGGGGAGCGATGGAATGTGTATGCGGGGCCGGATGCTCCGGAACTGGTCTTTTCCACGCATATCGATACGGTTCCGCCCTACATTCCTTTCAGCGAGGACGCTGAATTCATGTACGGACGCGGGGTTACGGACGCCAAAGGGATCATTGCCGCGCAGGTAGCCGCGGCGGAGAGGTTGCGGGCCGAGGGTTACGCGGTCGGGCTGCTCTTTCTTTCGGGCGAGGAGCGGGATTCTGCCGGGGCGAAGGTTGCGAATGAGAATGCCAAGGCGAGCCGGTTCCTGATCAATGGCGAGCCGACAGACAATCGGCTGGCGCTGGCGTCAAAGGGCGCATTACGGGTGGTTCTGACGGCGCGGGGAACGATGGCGCATTCTGCGTATCCGGAGCTGGGCGAGAGTGCGATTCACAAGCTGGTGGAAGTGCTGGCGCGGATGCGGGCTCTCGAACTGCCCGTCGAAGAAGATATCGGGCCAAGCACGCTGAATATCGGACTGATTCAGGGCGGACGCGCACCGAATGTGATTGCCGATCACGCGGAGGCACAGGTGCTGATCCGGCTGGTGTGCGATTCGGCGAGTACTCGGGCGGCGATTGAGGAGTGTGCCGCAGGGCTGGCGGAGGTCGATTTTACGCTGGAGATACCCTTTGTCCGTCTACGTTCGCTGGAGGGATTTCCGACGATGGTGGCGAAATTCACCACGGATATTCCTCAGTTGAACAATTGGGGCGAGCCGCTGCTGCTTGGACCGGGGTCGATCCATGTGGCGCATACGCCATATGAAAAGCTGGCGAAGCGCGAGCTGCTGGAAGCGGTGGATCTGTACGTCGAGGTTGCGAAAAGGCTCCTCGGCTGATTGAGGGACGCAGGCTCGATTTCCTTATCTTGATTTTCTCCTTTCGATGAAGGTTTCCTGGCCCGAGGCGTGCCTCCAAATGCACAAGTGTGTTTTTCGCCACAACTTCCGGATGAGGTTGGGGGTTAGACTCCGTAGATTCAAGTGTTCCGGGGCGGGCTTCAACCGAAATGGAGGAAAGGCTATGCATTTGAGAGCTTTTTGTGCCACGGCAGCTTTAATCGTCCTGCCGGGATTTGGTGTTCATGCGGCAAATGCGCAGGTGGTGGCGCCGGCGACTGCGGGAGGCCGTCCGATTGGAATCAGTGTCGGCGTCTCGGATTATGACATTGACAACGGCCCCGGACGCAGGATGCAGGGCCTTGTTCTCCGCGGCGGAGTGGGCCTCTTTCATGGTCTTGGCATCGATGCCAATGCACGGTCGATCTTCATCAATACGCCACCGCAACTGACCCGGATGCAACAGAATACATTCCTTGGTGGCGGGTTTTACGAGCCTGCTACGTTCTGGCATATCCGGCCATTCGTGCGCTTCGGGGCGGGAATCGGAACTATCGAATTTCCTTCAAGAAATCCTTTGTATACTCGTGATTCTTATGCGGTTGCTGCTCCGAGCGGCGGCCTGGAGATTCCGATCACGAGAAGGGTGTATTTCCGCGGTGAGTATGAGTATCAGTTCTGGCGGCAATACCATGGCCCGAACGATCTGACCCCCCAGGGAGGTACGGTCGGAGTGACCTACTACCTGCGAGCAGTGCGTGAGCGTCCCCATCCTGCGTATTGAGTTCCGAATGGATGGTGGATGTATTCTCAGAGCATGACTAGTCACGAGTCTGCTCCGGTGTCAGGTCACGCGACAACTCACGCATCTGTAGCGAATCTGCTCGATCAGTCCGCTTCTTCTTATTTGCGGTCGGCACGGTATCAGCCGGTGCATTGGCATCCGTGGGGAGAAGAAGCGTTTGCTCGCGCGCAGGCGGAAGACAAGCCGATTCTGCTGGATATTGGCGCGGTCTGGTGCCACTGGTGTCACGTGATGGATCGCGAATCGTATGAAAATGAAGAGCTTGCGGCGATTCTGAACGAGCATTTTGTGGCGATCAAGGTCGATCGCGATGAGCGTCCGGATGTGGATGCCCGCTACCAGTCGGCGGTTTCGGCGATCAGCGGCCAGGGGGGATGGCCGCTGACGGCGTTTTTGACGTCGGTGGGAAAGCCATTCTTTGGCGGCACGTATTTTCCAGCGGACAACCGGTATGGCAGGCCAGGATTCAAGCGGGTGCTGTTGACGATGGCGCAGGTGTGGCGCGAACGGCGCGAGGAGGCGCTGGAGTCGGCGGCAAGCGTGATGGCCGCCGTCGAGCAGAATGAGAGCTTTTCAGGGCGCGGCGGGCAGTTAAATCTGGCGCTTGTGGAGAAAATCTCAACATCGATTTTGAAGCAGTTTGACGCGCGCAATGGAGGATTTGGCTCGCAACCCAAGTTTCCGCATCCGGGCGCTATCGATCTGCTGATCGAGGTGGCGACGAGGACGGGCAGTCAGGAGGCTCAGGACGCAGCGGTTCTCACGCTGACGAAGATGAGCCAAGGTGGGGTTTACGACCAACTGGCGGGCGGATTCCACCGCTATTCGGTGGATGAGCGCTGGGTGGTGCCGCATTTCGAGAAGATGCTTTACGACAATACGGAACTGCTGCGGAATTATGTTCATGCCTACCAGAGCTTTGTGAAACCGGAGTTTGCGCATGTGGCCGGGGAGATGATTCGCTGGCTGGACGCGACGATGACGGATCGGGATCGGGGCGGTTTTTATGCTTCGCAGGATGCGGATATCGATCTCGATGACGACGGCGATTACTTTACCTGGACCAAGGCCGAGGCGCAGGCGGTTCTGACGCCGGATGAGTGGGCAGTCGCGGGGCGGTACTGGGATATCGGCGATCTCGGGGATATGCATCACAATCCTCAGAAGAATGTGCTGCATATTCGCTTCAGCGTGAGAGACGTGGCCAAGGAGGCGGGGATTCTGCTGGAAGAGGCGGTGACGCTGCTTTCGTCGGCGCGAGGGAGGCTGCTGGAGGTGCGGAATGCCCGGCCGACTCCGTTTATTGACCGGACGCTCTATACGAGTTGGAATGCGATGGCGGTGACGGCGTATCTGGAGGCGGCGCGAGTGCTGCGGCTGGATGCTGCCCGGGACTTTGCCCTCAAGACGCTGGACCGGATGCTGGTGCAGGCTTGGGATGGCGGCTCGGAGCTGGCGCATGTGATTGCGTATCCGGACGATCAGTCGCCGGCCTCCCGGGTCGCAGGGAATCTGGACGACTTTGCGTTTACGGTGCACGCGTGCGTGGATGCCTGGCTTTCGACCGGGAAGATTGCGTATTACCGGTCGGCGATGACGCTGGCTACAGCGATGATCGACCGCTTTTTTGACCGCGCGGCCGGGGCGTTTGTGGATACTCCGCTGGACGCGCCAGAGGATGGGAAACTGGGCGCGCTGACAGCGCGGCGCAAGCCGCTGCAGGATGCCCCCACCCCGGCGGGTAATCCGACGGCTGCCGCCGCATTGTTACGGCTGGAAGCGTTGTCGGGCAGGCAGGATTTCCGCGACATTGCAGAGGATACGCTAGGGTCGTTTGCGGGGATCGTCGAGCATTTCGGGTTGTACGCGGGCACCTATGCGCTGGCTCTGGACCGGCTGTTGCTGGAGCCGATCCAGGTCGTGGTGGTCGGTCGCGGCGCTGAGGCGAGCAGGCTGGAGGCGCTGGCGACGGCGCGATTTGCGGTGAACAAGACGGTGATCCGGTTGCAGTCGCGACAGATTACTGCGGAGACACTGCCGGAGGCGCTCGCCGAGACTCTGACGCAGGTGCCGCAGCCGGAGGGTGCGGCAGCCTGGGCGCTGATCTGCCGCGGGCGGACGTGCATGGCGCCGATCACCAGTTCGGAACTGCTGCTGGATGCGCTTGAAGCTGCGGTCTGACTGCCACGTCCTGGAAATATAGGACGTGGCGGCCGGGATTCAGCAGTCAGGATTGCGCAATCATGGGGTTGTGGGTCTCGGCGGGAGGAAGCGACGTTGGATCGATCGCAGGCTTCTCCCTGGGCTCGTTCCCACGGATTGGCTCGTCTTCCGGGCTCGGGAGCCTATTCTGACCATCCGCTTTACCGGCGAACTCGCGGAAGATGCGATTCGGGTCGCCGGGCAACATGCCCTTTTCTTCAAGAGCAATGCGGACGCGGCGGCGGAACTCGCGAATTGGACCATACTGCTTGGTGGCCAGGGTCCTGAAAATAACGGGATAGATGACCTGGGAGCCGGCGATGGAATCCACGCCCAGAACCTGGGGATCGGCCAGGAAGACGGGCGCGAAGGCTGCGTCGTTGCGGATCTCCAGGGCAATCGCGGTGAGCAGCGGGACGACTTGGTCAGGCGAGGCGGAGAAGTCGACGGAAACGTTGACGGTGGCCACGGAGAAGTCGCGGCTGAGGTTTGCTACGGTGGTGATCTGTGAGTTGGGGACGATGTAGAGGGTGCCGTCTCCGTCGCGCAGCTCAGTGCGGCGCAGGCTCATGGATTCTACGACGCCGGTCATGCCGGTGAGGCGGACGGTGTCGCCGACGTTGAACTGGTCTTCGAGAATGATCAACATGCCATTCAGGACGTCTTTGACGATGGTCTGGGCGGCGAGGCCGATGGCCACGCCGGCGATGCCGGCGGAAGCAAGCAGCGGTCCCAGATTCACGCCCAGGACGGTCAGCACCTGAAGCGCGGTCAGTGCCCAGAGGGTGCCGTTGAGCGTGGTGCGGAGGATGCTGGCGAAGGTCTTAACCTGCGATTGACGTCCGGGACTTGGTTTCCTGCCATCGGCCATGAGGACCATGCGGCGGGTGGTAATGGCGATGACCCTGGTGAGGACGATGGCTATGACGATGACGACAATCAGATGCGGCAGCTTGGCGTGGATGAACTCCTGCGCGTCGTCAATCCACTCGTCGAGAATTTTGCCAAGGAAGCGGCCTTCAGCGAAGATTCCCCATCTGATCAAAAGTGCGAAAGGAAACATATTCACTCCTCCATTTTGTCTCTATACTTAACCGCATGAGAATCACGCACACTCGCTTTGATGCGTTCAGGCGGCGAGGCTCAATGCTCAATTCGATTTTCAAGTTAGCACCCTGGGCACGGAACCTCGTTTGCCTGGCAGCTGTAATCGCAATCCCATGCTCCAGCGGTATCTCGAGTGCGCAGCAAGGAATGTCTGGAGAACCGCAGCCGCATGACGTATCAACCTGGCCGCCGATCAATCCGCTGGCGAATCGAACTGCCGACGCCAATCGCATTATGGAAGACTCGATGAAGATGCACGAGAACCAGAAGCGATTTGAACAGTTGAATTTGCAGCGGCATAAGGAGATGACGTCCGATACCGAGAAACTGCTTGCGTTGGCCAACCAGTTGAAGACCGCAGCGGACAAGAACTCGAAGGATCTGCTTTCGATGGAGTCGGTGCGCGAGGCGGAACAGATCGAAAAGCTGGCGCACAATGTTCGCCAAAAAATGAAGGCTTCCGTTTCAAATTAAAGTGGTGGCGGAAATGAGAAGTTTAGGCGATAAGTACAAATTGCTGAAATTCCCGATGCCGGGAAGCCCAATCCAGGGCGTTCTTGTCCTGATGGTCTTCGCCGCAATTTCCTTTGTTCCGGCTATGGGACAGAGCGCTGCTGGGACGGCGGTTCAGAATCCTGCTCCGGCTGCGCAGAGGCCGGATAATTCGCAGGGTACGACGGCGAAGATGAGTCCGCAGGAGCTGGCGGATCAACAGCGAAAAGATCAGCTGGCGGCGGATACGGCGAAGCTGCTGCAACTGGCGAACGAACTCAAGGCTGAGATGGATAAGAGCACGAAAGATACGCTTTCTCTGAGCGTGGTCAAAAAGGCTGAGCAGGTGGAAAAGCTGGCCCACAAGGTGCGCGACGAGATGAAGGCAAGCATCGGCAATTAGAACTCGAAAGAGGCTGATGGATGCGGAAGGCGGCCATCGGAGCGGTTTTCGTACTGGTCTGCTGCGCCCAGTCTGGAATGCAATCGCAGATTAGTACCAGGTATCCGTATTCGGCTATGCCGCCCGGGAGTTTGGGCAACCTCGACGATCCAACGGGCGATGTGGCACGGAAGACCCTGAAATGGCGCAACGACGAGCGCCAGAAACAGATCGCGGAAGATGGGCAGAAGCTGCTCAGGCTGGCGACCCACCTGAAGTCCGAGGTAGACCAGGTTGGAAGATCGGCCGATGCCGTTCGCGAGGCGGAGCAGATAGCCAAGCTGGCCCATGGGATTCGTGACAAGATGATCGAAAGCTACAGACGGTAAGCGCCGGCAGGAATCTGAGCGGCGCATACCGTCTGAGGTGTGTTGACAGCTTCCTAGACGAAGAGCGGCGCGAGGACAAGCGTAACCGTGGCCAGCAGCTTGATCAGCACATGCAGGCTCGGTCCGGCGGTGTCTTTGAATGGATCGCCTACGGTGTCGCCAACAACCGCGGCCTTGTGAGCGTCGGAGCCTTTGCCTCCAAAATGGCCGGTTTCGATGAGTTTTTTGGCGTTATCCCAGGCTCCGCCGCCGTTGTTCATGAGCATTGCCAGCAGGATGCCGCTGATGGTTCCGACCATCAGGAAGGCTGCGACCGCTTCCGCTCCCGAGAGATTGACGATATTGCCGAAGGCGATGGGCAGGTCGGTGCTGCTCTTCAGGTGGAAGCGTGTGCTAAGGTGCCGGAAAAGGACGCCGATGACCACGGGCATGAGGACGGCGAGGGCTCCGGGCAGGACCATCTCCTTGAGCGCGGCGCCGGTGACGATGTTGACGCAGCGGGCGTAGTCGGGGCGGCTGGTGCCGTTCATGATGCCGGGGTTTTCCTTGAACTGGGCGCGAACGTCTTCGATGACTTTTTCCGCGGCGCGGCCCACGGCGCTGATGGCCATGGAGGAGAACAGGTAGGTCAGCATTGCGCCGAGGAGTGCTCCGACGAAGACCGGGATGCTGGCGAGGTTGACGTTGGAGAAAGTCCAATCGAGCGGAAGGGTGAATCCAGCGGCTTCGACGCGGTGTTTGACGATGTTGTGGATGGTTTCGAGATAAGCCGAGAAGAGCAGGAACGCAGCCAGGGATGCGGAGCCGATGGCATAACCCTTGGTCAGCGCCTTGGTGGTGTTGCCGGCGGCGTCGAGCCGGTCAGTGCGGTCGCGGACTTCGTGGGGTTGATTGCTCATTTCGGCGATGCCGCCGGCGTTGTCGGTGATGGGGCCGAAGGTGTCCATGGCGAGGATGTAGGCGGCGCTGGAGAGCATGCCCATGGTGGCGATTGCCGTTCCATAAATGCCTTTGGCGTAGTCGGCAATGCCGGTGGCGTCTTCGAGGCCGCGAACGCCGAAGTAGTAGCTGAGCAGCAATGCGCCACTGATGACGACGACGGGAAGAGCAGGCGTCTCCATGCCGACGGCGAGGCCGGTGATGATGTTAGTCGCTGGGCCGGTCTTGCAGGCTTCTGCTATCGATTGCACAGGGCGATAACGGGTTTCGGTGTAGTACTCGGTGATGGAGACGAAGAGGAATGAGGTGATGATTCCGACGACGCCTGCGCCGAGGAGCCACCAGCGGTCCTGAAGGAGGAAATGGACTCCTGCGGCGAATCCGACCAGGGCGAGAAAGCTGGTGATGTAGAAGCCGCGATTGAGCGAGTGCATGGGGTCGTCGGTTTCCTTGCTGCGTACCGAGGAGACGCCAATGATGGAGGAGACGATGTTGATGGCGTGAACGATGAGCGGGAAGAGGATTCCCTTGATGCCGAAGACGGGATAGAGGGCGGCTCCGAGGATCATGGCGCCGACGCTCTCAGCGGCGCTCGACTCGAAGAGGTCAGCTCCGCGGCCGGCGCAGTCGCCGACATTGTCGCCGACGAGATCGGCGATGACGGCGGGGTTGCGGGGGTCGTCTTCGGGGATGCCTGCCTCGACTTTGCCGACCAGATCAGCGCCGACGTCGGCTGCCTTGGTGTAGATGCCGCCGCCGAGCTGGGCGAAAAGCGCGACGAGCGAGGCTCCAAAGCCGAAGCCCACCAGTTGGTAGGGAACTGCCTCGGGGTGAGTGCCGGTGCCCCCGAAGAGCAGAAAGAGCAGGCTGATGCCGAGCAGCGCCAGGCCGACGACGATGAGGCCGGTGACGGCTCCGCCGTGGAGGGCGAGCGTGAGCGCTTTGGATAGGCTGGTGCGGGCTGCGGCGGCGGTGCGCAGGTTGGCACGGATCGAAACGAACATGCCGGTATAACCGGAGAAGCCGGAGCACGCCGCGCCGACGAGGAAGCTGATAACTACCTTCGAGGCAAGTGGAGCAGTCAGCGGGTAGGCCAGATATCCGGCGTAGAGAACCCCGGCGAGCACGACAGCCATGATGGCGATGGTCTTGTACTGGCGGCCCATGAAGGCCTGTGCGCCTTCTCGGATGGCGGATGCGATGTGCTGCATCTCGGGAGTGCCCTGATCGGAAGCCAGGACGGAACGGGCGAAAAGAAGGGCCGCGGCGAGGGCCAGGACTCCGGCTGCGATGGCGATCCAAAGATACACCGTGTCATTGCCTGAAACACCGCTGGCGAGTGGATCGGCCAGCGTGGCAAGTGCAGAAATTGAAACGACCATTCGGGGATGTGCCTCCTGAAAGTTTAAGAAACTGGTTCCGCCTAGTCTTACCGTCAGATGTTGGGGTTTGGAATCGGGCGTCTACAGAATTTATTCGCCTTAGATCCCGGGTCCAATCCGGTCATCACGGTACGACGAATAGAAACACGGCGACAATTCAATCGTCAATATGCCGCGACGGAGGGAGGGGGGAATGGGTGTGATTGCGGACACCATTGTCAGGATCGGTGGGGTTGATACAATCGACAAGGGTTAGGTTTGGGGGAGACAGGCCGGTTGGGCAGGGTCTTGGATAGGATTGACGGGGAGGTTGCGAAGATGGCTCGTGTTGCTTTGAGGACAGGGGAAGTAGTTTCAGGGAAGGCCTCGGGTTCTCCGAAGACCGCAATTTCCGGCTCTGCAAACGGAACCACCACTGCATCGGAGGGCGATCTGGCGCCGCTGACTGCGAGCCAACTGGTCGAGTTTTACCGGCTGATGTACGCCTCGCGTCGGATCGACGACCGGGAGATCATGCTCAAGCGGCAGCAGAAGATTTTCTTTCAGATTTCCGCTGCTGGGCATGAGGCATTGCAGGTTGCGGCGGGGTTGGCGCTTCGCCCCGGCTACGACTGGTTTGTTCCGTATTATCGGGATCGGGCGTTGTGCCTGACGCTGGGCGTGACAGCCGAGGAGATGCTGCTGCAGGCTGTTGGAGCGGCGGACGATCCGGCCAGCGGCGGACGGCAGATGCCTGCTCACTGGAGCAGCCCGGCGCTGCACATCGTCAGTACTTCTTCTTCTACGGCTACGCAGGCGCTCCACGCGGTTGGCGTGGCGGAGGCCGGCCTTTACTACTCCCGCTTTCCGGACGCAGCGGCAAAACCGGCTGGTCAAGAGACCGGCGGGGCTGATTACCGGGCATTTCACGACGTCCGGTTCGAGTCCGACGAGGTGGTGCTGACGTGCATCGGCGAGGGAGCGACGTCGCAGGGCGAGTTCTGGGAGGCGCTGAATACGGCCTCGAATCAGAAGCTTCCGGTCATCTTCTGCGTGGAAGACAACGGCTACGCGATATCAGTTCCGGTCGAAGTGAACACGCCGGGCGGGAATATCTCGAAGCTGGTGGCGAATTTCCCGAATTTCTATTTTGCCGAGGTCGACGGGACCGATCCGGAGGCCAGTTATCACGCATTTGCGGCTGCCGTAGAACACTGTCGCGCGGGCAAGGGGCCAGCCTTTGTGCATGGACATTGCGTGCGGGTTTACTCGCATTCCTTCTCGGACGATGACAAGAAATACCGTCTCCATGAGGAGCGAGCAGCCGACGCGATGCGCGATCCGCTGCACAAGCTCCAGATGCGCCTCCTGCGGGAGGGCATTCTGAGCACCAGCGAACTGAATGCGCTGGAGCAGCAGATTGACGAACATGTGGCGGCTGCTGCGGTTCGTGCAGTCGCTGCGCCGATCCCTGAGATTTCGAGCATTCGCAGGCATATTTACTCGGAAGATTTTGACCCGACGCGCTCGGAACTGGCGACAGAGCCTAAAAAGATCAAGGCGGGCGAACCGGATTCCGAACGGACGATGGCCGACCTGATCAATCTTTGCCTGCGCGATGAGATGCGACGCGATCCACGCATTCTCGTGTATGGCGAAGACGTGGCCGACGCTACGCGCGCGGATGCTCTCAAAGAAGCCAAGGGCAAGGGTGGGGTTTTCGGACTGACCGCGGGGTTGCAGACGGAATTTGGCTCGACGCGCGTGTTCAATTCGCCATTGGCTGAGGCGAATATCGTCGGACGGGCGGTCGGGTATGCGGTTCGTGGGTTGAAGCCGGTGGTTGAGATTCAGTTCTTCGACTACATCTGGCCAGCGGTCCACCAGATCCGGAATGAGCTGGCGCTGATGCGCTGGCGGTCGAATGGAGCTTTCCGCGCGCCGGTAGTGATTCGTGTGCCGATTGGCGGCTATCTGACGGGCGGTTCGATCTATCACTCGCAGAGCGGTGAGTCGATTTTTACGCATATTCCGGGGCTGCGGGTGGTGTTTCCATCGAATGCTCTCGACGCCAACGGCTTGCTGCGCACGGCGATTCGCTGCGACGATCCGGTGCTATTTCTGGAGCATAAGCGGCTTTATCGCGAGCCTTACGGGCGCGCTCCTTATCCGGGGCCGGAGTACATGGTGCCGTTCGGCAAGGCGGCGATTGCGCGCTCAGGAACGGACGTGACGATTGTGACCTATGGTGCGCTGGTGCCGCGAGCGTTGCAGGCGGCGCAAAAAGCGGAGCGGGAACACGGCGTTCAGACGGAAGTGATCGATCTGCGCACGCTGAGTCCGTATGACTGGGAAGCGATTGTCGCGTCGGTCAGGAAGACCAGTCGGGTGATTGTGGCTTACGAGGACATGAAGAGCTGGGGTTATGGCGCGGAGATTGCCGCACGCATCGCTGACGAGCTTTTTGAAGATCTCGATGCGCCGGTGAAGCGCGTGGCGGCGATGGACAGCTTTGTGGCCTATCAGCCGGAGCTAGAAGACGCGATTCTGCCGCAGCCGGAGGATATTCTGCGAACGATTCTGGAGTTGCGGGCATTTTAATGTGCGAGTCCCTGAGATTGCTTGATTTCAATTCGGAGCGGGACCGCAACCTGCTCCGGTTCACCGCAGCGCACTGACTCGGGAGACACTCCTTTTGCAGCCAGACACTTCGGTTCAGCGAGTTCTTATTTACAGACTTGGCAGCCTTGGCGACACGACGGTCGCGCTGCCGTGCTTTCACCTGATTGAACGGGCGTATCCCAACTCCAGGCGAATTCTGCTGACGAATTTCCCTGTACATGCGAAGGCTCCCGCTTCGGCTGCTGTGCTGGGCGAGTCAGGGCTGGTGCATGGATA
Organism: Acidicapsa acidisoli; assembly: GCF_025685625.1. Lineage (NCBI taxonomy): Bacteria > Pseudomonadati > Acidobacteriota > Terriglobia > Terriglobales > Acidobacteriaceae > Acidicapsa > Acidicapsa acidisoli. The sequence goes on along the minus strand of NZ_JAGSYI010000007.1, from coordinate 22,177 downwards.
TATGCGTTACACCATTGGCACTCGCAGCCCCTCGGAGCTGCTGCGGCTGGCTGGCGAGATTCGCCGTTTTGCACCGGATGTGCTGGTGTATCTGATGCCAGTGCGAAGCGCGAAGGCGGCGCGGCGGGATCGCTGGTTCTTCCGGCTGGCAGGCGGGGTGAAGCGCATTGTGGGCGTGCCTGCGGAGGAGGAGCTGGTTCGTATTCAGGACCAGGCGACGGGGATGTTCCAGGCTGAGGCTGTTCGGCTGGGGCGGACGGTGCGGGTTCTGGGCGACGCAGCACCGGAGAGACTTGAGAACTGGAGTCTGCGGCTTACTGCGGCGGAAAAAGATGCTGCGCGCTTTGCGTTGGGCGAGTTGGCGGACAGACCGCTTATCGTCTGCGGGCCGGGCACCAAGATGCAGGCCAAGGATTGGGGACAGGAGAACTGGCGTGCACTTTTGACGAAGCTTGCGGTGGGCTATCCCGGCTTCGGGTTGGCGCTGATTGGCGCGAAGGAAGATGCCGAGATTAGCGAGTATGTCGCGCGGGACTGGCCCGGGCCCAAAGTGAATCTATGTGGACGGCTGAGTCCGCGAGAGACTGCGGCTGTTTTCGAGGGAGCAAATGTTTTTCTTGGTCCGGACTCGGGGCCAATGCATCTGGCGGCTTGCGCTGGGGTGCCTTGCGTGATTGCATTTTCTGCGCGTGGGCTGCCGGGGGTTTGGTATCCGGCCGGTCTGCAACATCGAGTCATTTACCATAAGGTCAATTGCTTTGGATGCAATCTCGAGACCTGCATTGTCGAGGGCAGGAAGTGCCTGACTTCGATCACGGTGGAGGAGATGGCGGAAGCAGTCGCGGCCGTACTTGATCCCAAATTGGTGGTTTTACGAGACTAGTAAGGCGGATGCGCTTGTCGGGATGGGCAACATTCACTGTCCAATTCGCAACGCAGGTTGTCCAATTTTTAATGTAGATCGTCGGACTTTGAACGTAATTTGCCGGATCTTTAACGTTACTCCGGCAGTTGGTGTCTACATCCCCCATTTTTCTGAGGAGAAGTTTCATACATGTACATCGTTACCGGCGGAGCGGGATTTATCGGAAGCAATCTTGTGCACGAGTTGAACGCGCACGGCATCACCGACATCCTGATCGTGGATAACTTCGCCAATGCCAGGAAGTTTACCAACCTGCATGGAGCGCGCTACGTCGACTATATGGACAAGCGCGAGTTCCGGCGGGCCATTGGGGAAGGCACCCTTGGGGTTGGGAAGGTCGAGGCGATTCTGCATCAGGGAGCCTGCTCGAACACGCTGGAAGACGACGGCGTGTACATGCTGGATAACAACTTCGAGTACACGAAGGAAGTGCTGCGCTTTGCCATTGAGCGGAACGCGCCGCTGGTGTTTGCTTCGACGGCGGCGGTCTATGGGTTGAGCGGGCCGGGGCGGTTTACGCTGACGCTTGAGAATGAGCGTCCGCTGAATATTTACGGGTATTCGAAGCTGGTTTTCGATCATTATTTTCGCAATGAATTGACGCTGGGACGGGTTCCGATCACGGCTGTGGGGTTGCGCTACTTCAATGTGTATGGGCCGCGTGAGCAGCATAAGGGACGCATGGCTTCAGTGATTCATCACTTTACAAAGCAGATGAAGGAAACCGGCAAGGTGCGGCTGTTTGCCGGTACAGGCGGCTATGCTGACGGAGAGCAGCGGCGGGACTTTGTGTATGTCCGCGATCTGGCTCGGCTGAATATGTTCTTTGCGCAGATTGGGCCGTATGCTCCCAAGGCGGGGGAGAATGCAAAGGTGTATCGGGGACTGGCGAACGCGGGTTCGGGCAAGAGCCGGACGTTTAATGATGTGGCGAAGTCGCTGATGACGGTGCATGGCGAGTGCCCGATCGAGTACATTCCGTTTCCGGCGGATCTGGAAGGGCGGTATCAGCACTTTACGGAGGCTGATCTGACGGCGCTTCGGGCGATTGGATATGACGGCCCGATGACTGAGCTTGAGGCCGGGATTACGGAGACTTACGCGACGCTGGCGGCGATTGGCGAATAGGCGTTGCGGCTTAGGCCAGCAGGTAATCCACTGCGTCGGGCAGGGATGGGAAGCGTCGGTCGGCCAGGTCGGCGGCTTTTGATGCGCCGGGTTTCTGGTGCTGTCGGTGGGATTCGTCGCCTTCGAGGAAAATGGTCTGGAGGCCGAGGTTGTGGCCGAATTCGATGTCGGAGAGGGAATCGCCGATGACGAGGCTGGTGGCTGGTTCGATCTCGGGAAATTGCTTCTTTGCCTGTTCGAATAGACCGGGCAGTGGTTTGCGGCAGTTGCATTGGTGCTTGTCGTGCGGGCAGAAGTAGAAGCCGTCCACGTGTGCGTCGGATACAGATAAGACACGCTGGAGTTTGGTGTGCATGGCGTCTACGTCTGCCGCGGTGTAGAGGCCGAGGGCGACGCCGCGCTGATTGGTGACGACCAGCACGCGGAGGCCGGCTTGATTGAGACGGGCGATGGCCTCGGGCACGCCGGGCAGAAGGTCGAAATGTTGCCAGCTTGTGACGTACTGGCCTTCGGGCATTTTCCGATTGATTACGCCGTCGCGATCGAGAAAGACGGTGCGCAGAGTGGGGCGGGATTGTGTGGTTTCTGTGCTGTTTTGAGTGCTGGCTTGCAGAGGGTCTTTTGGCTCGATCTTCACCCGGCTATGATAGCAATAAGTTGATGACGGGCCGGAGTGAGTGAGGTTCGAGCATCTTGTTTTGTTTTCAACGGATCGCATGGCAAAGGAGCGCATGGCAAACCATCCGGATCGAGAGACGGTTTTCGGCAAGGCTATTGTCGAGCATCTGGCAGTGATACATGGTGTGAAAGAGCAGCAGGAGTTGCTTGAGGGGATTGCGCGGGCAATGGCTGCGGCGCTGCATCGCGGGAATCAGATATTGTGGTGCGGCAATGGCGGGAGCGCGGGTGATTCGCAGCATCTGGCTGCGGAGATTGTGGGGCGATTTCGCCGGGAGCGGCGTGGACTTCCTTCGATTGCGCTGACCACGGATACTTCGATTCTGACTTCGGTGGCGAACGATTACGGCTATGAGGCTGTGTTTTCGCGGCAGGTAGAAGCGATGGCCAGGCCGGGAGACGTGCTGGTGGGAATTTCGACTTCGGGCAACAGCCGGAATGTGGTGGCTGCGCTGGAAGCGGCACGATTGCATGGGGTGACGACGGTGGCTTTCACTGGCGAGGGCGGCGGCAGGATGGGTGCCCTCGCAGATCATCTGTTTGCTGTGGGTTCGCGGGATACGGCGCGCATTCAGGAGGCGCATATTCTGGCTGGGCACATGATTTGCGACTGGCTTGAGTTGGATTGGATTGCTTCGCAAAGCCACGGTGAGCCTGAGATTTTGTCTCAGATCATATCCGGGGAAGCAGGTGTTCGTTGATCGAGCAACTGCACGAAGTGATCCATAAGATTGAGCAGGAGTGGCCGGCAAAGCGGCTGCTGGTGCTCGGCGATGTGATGCTGGACAAGTACATCTGGGGAGATGTGGGGCGGATTTCGCCTGAGGCGCCGGTGCCGGTGGTTCGCGCAACGCACCAGAGCGAACAGCCGGGCGGCGCGGCGAATGTGGCGATGAACCTGGCCAAGCTGGGCGCAGGCGTGGTTCTTGTGGGCTTTACCGGCGGCGATGCGGATGAAGAGCTGCTTACTTCCGGTCTTCGGGTACACGGGATCGATCCGGCCTTTGTGGCGTGCGAGGGATTTCCTACGGTTACCAAGACGCGCATTGTGGGCGGACGCCAACAGATGCTGCGGCTGGATAGCGAGAATCTGGGTAAGCGGGCCGATGGGGAACATGAACGCCTGCTGGCGCGGGTGCGGCAGGAACTGCCAAGCTGCCATGCGGTGGTGCTTTCCGATTATGCAAAGGGCGTGCTGGAGCCGAAGCTATGCCAGGCGGTGATTGCCGAGGCGCGGAAGCTGGGGATTCCAGTGCTGGTAGACCCCAAGACGGCGGATTTCAGCCGGTATAGGGGCGCGACGACGATTTGCCCGAATCTGCAGGAGCTTTCAGTTGCTTCGCGGGAGGATGTTCACAATCTTGAGGCGATGCTTGCGGCTGGCGAGCGAATGGTCGGGGAATTTGATCTGGAATATCTCACGGCGACGCTGAGCGAGAAGGGGATTGCGGTGATTCGGCCGGGCAATCGGTTTGTGGCGCCCGCTGTGGCGCGGCAGGTCTTCGATGTCTCGGGTGCGGGAGACACGGTGATCGCGGTGCTGGCGCTTTGTCTGGCGTCCGGGCTGGGGATTGAGCCCTCGGTGCAACTGGCCAATATTGCGGCTGGTATTGTCGTGGGCAAGGTTGGGACGGTTCCGGTGGAGAAGCATGAGTTGCTGGCGGCGCTTGCACCGGATATTGCGCTTCATGCCGAGGACAAGGTACTGACGCGCGAGGAGCTGATGCGCCGGGTGGCGGTCTGGCGGGCGAGCGGCGAGCGGGTGGTGTTTACCAACGGATGTTTTGACCTGCTGCATGTGGGGCATATCACTGTGCTGGAGCAGTCGCGGCGGCTGGGTGACAGGCTGATTGTGGCGATCAACAGTGATGCTTCCGTTTCGTGCCTGAAGGGGCCTAGCCGGCCGGTGGTGAGCGAGAACGATCGGGCGCGGGTGCTGGCTGCGCTGGCGGCTGTGGATGCTGTGGTGATTTTTGGCGAAGCGACGCCGCTGGAGGTGATTCTGGCTGCGAGGCCTGATGTGATCGTGAAGGGCGGCGATTACAACGAGGACACCGTGGTTGGCGCGAAGGAAGTGAAGTCGTGGGGCGGCAAGGTGGCGATTGTGCCGATTGTCGAGGGACACTCGACTACGCGGCTGATTGAGCGGTCGATTGCTGGCTAGCGAGTTGGCAAGTTAGCAGGTTAGCGAGTTAGCGGATTGATGCCTGGGATCGGGTTTAGCTGGTTTTGCAGATCGTCTAGCCAGCGTTGCAGGGCTTCTGCGAAATGGGCGTCGGCGGTTGTGGGTGGGATTAGCCAGACTGCCGTTTTGTTGGCTGGGACGGCCTGGTACGCTGCGGGTGTCTGGTCTTGTTGTTTGGCCATGAGCCAGAGAGATGGGACTCGCAGCGAGAGTGCCGCTGTGCTTAGGTCGAATCTGTCGTGCACGAGCCAGTGGGCAGGAACTAGTCTGCTGCGCGAATCGTTGAAGACTGGGGCCATCGGGTTCTGAATTGGCTGGTCGAGAATGACTCCTGCGAGTTCGCTGTGGTCGGCGGCGAGTTCGGCGGCGAGGTTTGCGCCCAGGCAGGAACCAAAGACAACGATGCTTTTCGCCGGGATGTTGCGCGTCAGGGTGAGCCAGGTCAGCGCCCATTCTGTGTCCTGGCGAAGCTGTTTTTCGCCGGGGTGACCCGTGTCATGGATTGACTGGCTTTGGCCGTAGCCTCGAAAGTCGATTGCGAAGACTGCCAGGTTTTGCCGATGGAGTGCGGCCAGAGGGTCTACGGAGTCGCTCAGGTTGCCGTCGGAGCCGTGGAGATAGAGGACGGTGAAGCGGGAGTTTTGATTGGGAATCCACCAGCCAGTCAGGCGGGTGGTGCCGGTTTCGGTGGCGGCGAAGTGAACTGGCTCGAAAGCTATTCCGACGGATGCCGGGGTGCGGATCATAGTAGATTTTGGGTGGTAGAGGAGCTGCCAGCTTCCTTGCCAATAGAGCAGGCAAAGTGTTAGCCAGGCGCAGAAGATTGCGCCCAGGACGGCGATTCCGGCGGCTGCGAGAAGCCATCGAGCTGAAACATTGGGAAATGCGCCGGGGGAGTGTTGCAGATCACGCATCGCTTTTTCAAATGCGGATGAAGCTTGCGGCGGATGAGGGCTGCGAGGTTTTGACGGTGGTGTTTGTGTGGGACGGGATGATTTGGCGCGGGGCATTTGTCGGGGATCTTTGGCGGTAGAACGGTTGAGGTTCAACTCCATGGTATCGCGGTTGGTTGGCGGGCTGGCTTAGAGCTGGGTTAAATCAGGGGGCTTCGGGCTAGTATGGATGCTGAGGAAGGAGCAATTGAGGATGCCGGAATTGGTTCGAATCTGCGCCGAGGCGGAGTTACCCCGCGAGGGCGAGGTTTGTGAGATGGCTGACGGTGCATTGTGCGTGGCCCGGGTGAATGGCGAGATTGCGGTGATGAGCAATGTCTGCCCGCATAATGAGGGTCCGCTGGGTCAGGGGATGGTGGAAGACGGAAGAGTGGTCTGTCCGTACCATGGGTGGGCCTTTGACGTGAAGACGGGCGCTGCGCTGCACAATCCTACGGCGCGAGTGCCGATCTTTGAGGCGGTTGTCCGGGATGGACAGTTGCTGGTGAGGCCGCCGGAGCGGCCTGAATGATAGAGACCGCGACTAATACTTGACGATGGCTGCAAAGGAGTCGGGTTTGAGGCTGGCTCCGCCGACGAGTGCGCCGTCGATTTCCTCTTCGCAGCACAGGTCCTTGGCGTTCTCGGGTTTGACGGAGCCGCCGTAGAGGATGCGCGTAGCTTTGGCGACTTCTGCGCCGAGGAGATTGGCAAGTTCGGCGCGTACGATGGCGTGAGCCTCGACAGCCATTTTCGGGGTTGCGGTCTTGCCTGTTCCGATGGCCCAGCAGGGCTCGTAGGCGATGACGAGAGAGTGAGCGGCTTCGGCGGTGACGCCAGCGAGCGCGCCCTTGAGCTGCCTGACGAGCACGTCTGCCGTTAGGCCTGCTTCGCGGTCATGCAGGAGTTCGCCGATGCAGACGACCGGGACGATGCCGTGCTTGAGCGCGGTGTGCAGCTTCTTGTTGACGACTTCGTCGGTTTCGTTGAAGTACTGGCGGCGTTCGGAGTGGCCGATGAGGGTGTGGGTCGCGCCGACCGCCTTGAGCATGACGGCGGAGGTTTCGCCGGTGTAGGCGCCTTCTTCGGCGAAGTGCATGTTTTGGAGGCCTGCGGCTACTTTCGAGCCTTTGACTGCTTCGACGACGGTGGCGAGGGAAGTTACCGACGGAAAGAGCGCGATGTCGTCGCGGTCGTGGCCGGCGACGAGCGGGAGGAATGCGTCTACAAAGGCTTTGGCTTCGGCTGGGGTCTTATACATCTTCCAGTTGGCGGCGATGAGGGCTTTACGGGACATGATCGGTCGGGTTCCTCGGGATCAATTCTAGTAGAAGAATTTGCTTGGGTTGAGTGACGAACAGCACAGCCGGGATGGCGGGCCGCGAGTTAGGGCATGGAATAGTTTTCGCGTTACAAGAGTTATCGAGATGGATAAGTCGTCTGAGATAGAAGCTTGACGCCTTAGACTGAGTTTGCTTTTTGTTGGTCAGGAGGTTAGCTCTTCGGTGGGGTAGAAATCAAAGGCTCCGACTGCGGAGTGTGGTCCGTCGGGGAATGCGGCCGCTTTCGGTGCGCCTTCTAGATAGAGGAACTTATCGATTTCCTTGAATGTGAAGTCGTTGAGGCCGTGGAAGGTGCGAAATTCGGCCATAATTTTTAGAAACTTAGGGTAATTCCATAGATCGGGATGAAGAAACGATGCGAAGTGGTTGTGGTGTTGCAGGGTCCAGAGGCAATGATCGACGTGGGCGTCATAGATAGGGAAGGCGGTTGGGTTCTGCCAACTGCAGTATTTGGTTGCGAATGAGAAGAAGTTATAGATCTTGCCTTTGACCTTGACTCTTGCGATTTTTTCGACAATTTCGGGCGAACCGGCGGCGAGGGCGGCGTCGATTTCCTTGTGATGCTCGTGGATGTGACGGGCGACTACGTCGAGGGCGAAGATGCAGGTGTGGTAGAGGGAGTTGACTCCGACTACCTTGAGCAGCACATGGCGAGGGTCACTGTTGGCCGGATACTGACGGAAGAGTTCTTCAAGGGTTTGTTCGACCAGTTCGTTGTCGTGGTCGAACTGGTCGCATGCGGCTTTTACTCGCTCTGCGTTGGGGATCAGTATTGCGGTCGTCATTTTGTCGCCCTTTCCGCCAGCCTCGGTTTGGGGTGGGTTCCGGAGGCTTTTTTGACTCGGAGCGATTTTACACTGGCGTGCTGCGGGTGGGTGGGATGTGAGTTGCAGGAGTTCTTACAGAGTGAGTTGTGGAGACCGAAGGCCGACTTGCAGGAGTCTAACCCTTTGTTCGTTGAACGCGAGTGAGAGTTACCGGAGATCTTCGGGTGGCGTCGTAGCGGATTCCTTTGAAGGCGTAGGCGGCGGCTGTGGCTTCCCAGACTGCGATGAACCGCTCGCCCGGCGTGCGGCTTTGCCAGTAGCGGTTGATCTCGGCCTTTTGCTCGGCGTGGCTTGAGAATCGCTGGATTGTCTTGGGCGTGCTCACGTTACGATCCTGTCCCTGAATACGGGGCTTGAGGAGTCGAGGTTTGGCGTTTCATGCTGCGGGATGGTGAGCGGGCTCGTCTTCTGCGTCTGGTTTAATGGTCTTCGGCTGAGAGAGGAGTTCTTGCAGCTCTTTTGGCAGGCCGGTGAAGGGAACAGCGCGCGCAAACATTTCGTCCGTCCATTCCGGGTTTTCTTCGTCGATCAATTCGGGGTCTGGAGCTTCGACGTTCGGATTTTCAAGATCTCGCTTTTGCATATCGATCTCGCTCCTTTCGATTAGCTTTTCGAAGACTGATTACACGAATTTTGCCATCTCGGAGAGTGAAAACGAGCGCGTGAAGCGTGTCTCCAATGTATCCGAGAGCTCGTGTCCGAATCTCGCCGTAGTCCTTGCGTTTGTCTTCGTCGAAGGTTGCCGAGTTGAAATCGAATTCGGCGACTCTTTCAAAGCTGATTCCGCGCAAGCGGAGATTGCGTTCATTCTTTGCCGGGTCGAACGTGATCTCCACAGCCTTGATTATAATGGGAAACCGGATTCTAAAGCACGGAACCGGCGTCGTTGGCTCTATGCATCATTCTTCGATCTTGATGTTCCGAACCTCCCTCTGAAGCTCGCGAAGTGCGCGGCGAGGCAATGACCATTTCTTGCCGGTCGTGTCCCACGCATAAATCTTTGTTGCACCGTCCTTAAGAAGGGATAAGTCGTTTGTGTGCTCCACCGCGTATTCCCCTTCCTTTAAGGCTTTTGGAAGGACAGTGAGCGGAAAAATGAAATTGTCATTCCCAGTTTTTCTTCTATCGGTGCGAATGGCCCAACTTTCGACGATTACGGGCCGTTTCCCAATATTTGTAATTGTTAGAAAGAGACTAGGAGCTTTGTCTCTGAATCGTTCAGGCCATCGCTCCACCGCAAACGAGCTTGAGATGATGCTCATCCGATCTCCGTTTTTGAATGGATGGCCCAGCATTGTCGACAGCTTGAGCCGCGCCCGGTCATGGAAGTCCCTATACACGTTCCATCCGACGGCAAACGTGGATACCAGGGCGCCATAGATGGCTACTAGCTTTGTCGAGTCCATGTTCATGCGAGTTATGTTATCTCGCTTGTCCCCTAAGAAGCGTCCCATCCTGGCTATGGACAGGATGGGACACGTTTTGCCGCTACTTGGCTACTACGCCAACGTCACAGGCGATTGACTCGATGGTCCGGGATTACTTATCCGTTAAGGCTTCTACGCCGGGGAGTTTCTTGCCTTCCAGGAACTCCAGGCTGGCGCCGCCGCCAGTGCTGATGTGGGTGATTTTGTCGGCTACTCCGGCCTGGTTGATGGCTGAGACGCTGTCGCCGCCGCCGATGATGCTGATGGCTGCTGTGTTGGCTGCGACGGCTTCGGCGATGGCGTTGGTGCCGACGGCGAAGGCTGGGAATTCGAAGACGCCTGCGGGGCCGTTCCAGAGAATGGTCTTGGCCTGGGAGACGATCTCGGTGATCTGCGCTACGGTCTTGGGGCCGATGTCCAGGCCCTGCCAGTCGGCGGGGAAGTTGACGGACGAATCCCAGGGTTGGGTCTTGGCGTCGGGGGCGAAGTCGTCGGCGAGGATGTTGTCTACGGGCAGGACGAGCTTGACGCCGTTCTTTTCGGCTTTGGCTAGGGCTTCTTTTGCGACGTCGATCTTATCTTCTTCTACAAGGGATTTACCGGTGGTGACGCCGAGGGCGCGCCGGAAGGTGTAGGCCATGCCGCCGACGATGACCAGGGTGTCGACTTTGTCGAGGAGGTTGTCGATGACGTCGATCTTGCCGGAGATCTTGGAGCCGCCGATGATCGCGACGAAGGGTTTCTCGGGCGATTCGAGGGCTTTGCCGAGGTAGGTCAGCTCCTTTTCCATGAGCAGGCCGGCTGCGGCTGGCTTGAGGAAATGAGTGATGCCTTCGGTGGAGGCGTGAGCGCGATGGGCGGAGCCGAAGGCGTCGTTGACGTAGATTTCGGCGAGCGAGGCGAGGGCGCGGCTGAAGTCCGGGTCGTTGGCTTCTTCCTCGGCATGGAAGCGCAGATTTTCGAGCAGGAGAATCTGGCCGGATTCGAGCTGTCTGGACAGTTCGGTGGCGATTTCTCCGATGCAGTCGGGCGAAAAGGCGACGTTCAGATTGAGGCTGGTGTCGTGGCCGTGCTCGTGATTGAGGAGTTCGCGGAGGCGGTCGACGACGGGGCGCAGCGAGTATTTCGGATTGGGCTTGCCCTTGGGACGGCCGAGGTGCGAGGCGAGGATCACTTTGGCATGGTTGCGAATGGCGTACTCAATGGTGGGCAGAGTGGCGCGGATGCGGGTGTCGTCGGTGATGGCGGAGCCGTCTTCGGTGAGGGGGACGTTGAAGTCTACGCGAATGAAGACGTGCTTGTTGTTGAGGTCGAGATCGCGGATCGAAAGTTTGGAGAGTTTGGGCATGGGAATCACTTGCCTTCTGCGCTGGGGGAAATCGGGGCCGATTGCATGACGGCATCCAGTTCGATTTCCACGCGCCATTTGGGATTGAGGAGCTGAGCCACAACGACCATCGTGGCTGCGGGGCGGACGTCTCGAAATAACTCACCGTGGACGCGACCGACGATTTCCCAGTCTTCCGCGTGAGTGAGATACATGCGGGTGCGGACGACATCGCTGAGAGAGGAACCGGCGCGCTCGAGGATCTCGGCGGCGATTTTGAAGATCTGGCGGGTTTGTGCTTCTACATCCAGATCGTCGGCGCCTACGGGGCCGGTTCCTGAGATGTAGATGGAGTTACCTGCGCGGACGGCGCGGGAAAAGCCGATGATTGGCTCGTATGGGGATGTGCCCGGAATGTTTTGGCGCATTATCAAATCTCAGTCATTCTTAATTTCCCAGCCCTTGGACCAGAGGCGAAGGTCTTCCGGAGTGGGTAGGAACTCGGCTTTCTCCAAATCGTCTTCACGGATGGAGACCAGAATTATCTCTTTCCCTTCAGGGTCTGGAAATTCTACAAGGCAGCACGACGTTTCGTCGGGCATGGTCATCATAATCGTGCCCGAGGTTCCTTTGGGAACACCTCCGACACTACGACTCAGACGCACGACCTCGTGAACTTGACGCATGGTTAAGCCACCTGGAAGCAGAGAACTGAGGCGCGGCTCTCGCCGCGCCTGGAAGATTAGAGGCCCTTGGAGACGAGGAAGCCGATCAGGTCGACCACGCGGTTGGAGTAGCCCCACTCGTTGTCATACCAGCTGAGCACCTTGACACTGTTGCCGACTACCTTGGTCAGCTTTGCGTCGACGATCGAGGAGAGCGCGTTGCCCTTGAAGTCGGAGCTGACGAGCTCGTTTTCTTCGTAGCCGAGAATGCCCTTGAGCGCGCCCTGTGAGGCGGCCTTGAAGGCGGCGTTGAGCGTAGCGACGTCGGTTGGCTTTTCGGCGACGTAGGTGAGGTCAACAATGGAGACGTTGGGGGTTGGGACGCGGATGGCGAAGCCGTCCAATTTTCCGGCGGTTTCGGGTAGGACGAGCTTGAGGGCCTTGGCGGCGCCGGTCGAGCTGGGGATCATGTTGATGGCGGCGGCGCGGGCGCGGCGCAGGTCCTTGTGCGGGAAGTCGAGGATGACCTGATCGTTGGTGTAGCTGTGGATGGTGGTCATGACGCCGGAGACGAGGCCGGTGGTTTCGAGGATGACCTTGACGACCGGTGCGAGGCAGTTCGTCGTGCAGCTCGCGTTGGAGATGACGTGGTGTGCGGCCGGATCGTACTTGCTGTCGTTGACTCCGAGAACCAGCGTGACGTCTTCATTGCTTGCCGGGGCGGAGATGATGACCTTCTTCACGGTCTCGCCGAGGTGGGCCTTGGCCTTGGTGGCATCGGTGAAATGGCCGGTGGACTCGACGACGATCTGTGCGCCGGTGGAGGCCCAATCGAGCTTGGCGGGGTCGCGCTCGGCGTAGACCTTGATCTTTTTGCCGTCGACTGAGATGAAGTCTTCGCCGGCGACGACTTCGTTTTCGATGTTGCCGAGGATGGAGTCGTACTTGAGAAGATGAGCTAGGATTGCGGGACTGGTGAGGTCGTTAACTGCGACGAAGTCGATTTCGGGGTTCCCCAAAGCTGCACGGAACACGTTACGGCCGATGCGGCCGAAGCCGTTAATTCCAACCTTGACTGCCATGTTTATCTCTCCTTAAAGGACCTGCGATGTGTTTTTTCTTTCAAAAATACAGAATCAAACGACAGTTGCCTGGACTGTAGGGCCTCCAGATGTTTGGTTTCAGCAGTTTCGGCGCCCGGCGCGGCCTTTCACCAAACCCATCAGACTAACACTCCTGTCAACAAGAACAAAACGAAAACGCAGGTTTAGTTTGGTCCTTTTTCAGACTGAAACCTGTGACGGGCGGTACAGGGTCAGGCAGACGGGGAAAGATGGGGTACATAGATATGCACAATTTGAAGTGCATGGGCTAAGTATGATAGCCATGGGTGTGATAATCGGGAATTAAAGCATGAGAAGACGTTCAAAACGAGAGCCCAATATTTCTGAGTCGACCGGAAAGATCGGTCACGAATTGCCGGCGAACCAGCCGCGTCCGCTGGTGCCGACTTACCCGGAAGATTTGCCTGTCCGGCAAGCCTCTGCGCAGAGTGGCACGGGGAAGCCCGAGGCTAGGCCCGAAGCCCGTTCGGAAGCTAGGCCAGTGGCGAGACCGCATGTTCAACGCCATGCTCCTGCTGCACCGTCTTATTCGGAAGAAGACCCTGGTACCGGGCGGTTGGAGATGGAGACGCAGCCGGATATGCCGTCGCTGCCGCCGCAGGAGAACGAGGCGGCTGGACGGACGCCGCAAGATCCCAAGGGATTTGTTGTGTTGACGATCGGGCTGCCGGGTTCGGGAAAGACGACCTGGTTCAAGAGGCGCGGGGTGACGCCGCTGTCGAGCGATATGCTGCGGACGATCCTGTTCGACGACATCACGGAGCAGCGGTATCAGGGACTGGTGTTTTCGACGCTGCGGTCGCTGCTGCGTGCGCGGCTGATTGCGCGGATGCCGTGGAATTATGTCGATGCGACGAATCTTTCTCCGCATGAGCGCCGCCAGTGGATCAAGATGGCGATGAGCTTTGGGTATGAGGTGCAGGCGGTCTTCTTCGATGTGCCGCTGGAGGTTTGTCTGGAGCGGAACCGTAGGCGCGACCGGCCAGTGGGCGATGACGTGATGCACAAGATGGCTGAACGGCTGAAGCCGCCGGCGTTTGATGAGGGGTTCAGCAAGATCACGGTTGTGCGGGTGAAAAGCACGACGTAGCTGTAGTTTTTGAGGATGAGATTCGCATGAGTACTTCGCCTGCAACTGTTCCTTATATAGAGCCATGGCTGCGTGGAACGCATACGGATGTTCCGGCGGTGGGGCGGGCTGTTTTGCATGCGCTGGAGCTTGGGCTGGATGACCTGACGAAGTGGACCTCGGGGCTGACGGATGCCGAGGTACACTCGCGGCCGCTGGAGCTTTCTTCGCTGGCGTTTCATTTGCGCCATATTGCGGGTAGCGTGGACCGGATTCTGAGTTATGCGGAAGGGAATCAGTTGACGGCTGAGCAGTTGGCTACGCTGAAGTCGGAGCAGGTGGGAGATGAGACTTTGGCGGAGTTGCTGGCTGGGGTGGAAGCCTCCTTCAGCAATGCGGCGGAGCGGGTGCGGGCGCTGGCTACGGCGGATTTCAATACCTTTCGCGGGGTGGGACGGAAGCAATTGCCGACCAGCATCGGCGGGGCGCTGATTCATGTTGCCGACCACACGCAGCGGCATGTTGGTCAGGCGGTGACGACGGCGAAGGTGCTGGTGGCGCTGCGAGCGTAGATTTGTGTCCGGAGTGCTGCCGGTGTGGTGAATTCTCCTGGAGAATTGTGCGAACAGAATGTCTGCGGGTTGCATCTGATACAGGGAATGAATCAGAGCAGTCTCTGGAGACAATATGACACCTCGCGGATTTACCAAGCCACTTTATATTCTTCCTTTTGACCATCGCGGATCGTTTGAGACCGGCATGTTTGGCTGGAAGGGTGACCTTACGCCGGAACAGACGGCGGAGATTGCCGCAGCCAAGCGGGTGATTTTTGACGGCTTTCAAAAGGCTGTTGGGGATGGCGTTGACAAGGACAAGGCCGGAATTCTGGTGGATGAGCAGTTTGGGGCGGCGATTCTTCGAGATGCCGCGGCACTGGGGTTTCACTTTGCCATGGCTGCTGAGAAGAGCGGTCAGCCGGAGTTCGATTTTGAGTACGGCGAGGATTTTGCGGCGCATATTGAGGCTTTCAAGCCGACGTTCTGCAAGGTGCTGGTGCGTTACAACCCGGGCGGCGATGCTGATCTGAATCGGGAGCAGGCGGCGCGGTTGAAGCGGCTTTCGGATTATCTGCAAGGCGCGGCGCGTAGCCTGTTCATGTTTGAGCTGCTGGTTCCAGCGGAGAAGAAGCAGCTTGAGCAGTTCAAGGGCGACAAGAAGGCTTATGACCGGGAGCTGCGGCCTCAATTGATGATTGGCGCAATTGAAGAGTTGCAGCGGGCGGGCGTGGAGCCGGATGTCTGGAAGATTGAAGGGCTGGACCGGCGCGAGGACTGCGAGAAGATGGTGGCTACGGCGCGGCAGGGCGGGCGCGGCAATGTGAGCTGCATCATCCTGGGCCGGGGTGAGGATGACAAGAAGGTGCATGAATGGCTGACGACGGCTGCGGCGGTTCCGGGATTTATCGGGTTTGCGGTGGGACGGACGGATTTCTGGGATCCGCTGGTGAATATGCGGGCTGGGAAGATTACGCGCGAAGAAGCTGTGACGGAAATGGCTAGGCGATACCGGGAGTTTGTGGATGTGTTTGAGGGTGCTAAAGGAGTGGCTTAAGCCTTGTGGTCTGTTGGGCGAATGAAGCAAGAGCCCGAGCCTAAAGGCTCAGCAAAATTAGACTTATTCGGGGGGCTGAAGCCCCCGGCTCCCTCCGGACTACTCGATACGCCTTTGGGGTGTTAACCGGGCTGTTCTTCGGTGACCAAGGACTCGACTATGTGACCCATCTTTTCGTGCTTGGTTTTGAGGTACTTTTCAAAGGATTCCTGCGGGACTACTTCGGCTGAGACGCGCTCGACTACCTCGATGCCGCCGGTTTCGAGAGCGGCTACTTTTTCGGGGTTGTTGGTGATCAGGCGCACGGCTGAGACGCCGAGGAGCTTCAGGACTTCGGCGGGAAGCTCGAATTCGCGGCAGTCGGCGGCGAAGCCGAGTTCTTCGTTGGCTTCGACGGTGTCGCGGCCGTGGTCCTGGAGTTCATAGGCGCGGAGCTTGGCCATGAGGCCGATGCCGCGGCCTTCTTGCTGCTCATAGAGCAGGATGCCCGCGCCTTCCTGGCTGATTTTACTGAGAGCCAGTTCCAATTGCAGACGGCAGTCGCAGCGCAGGGAGCCGAAGACGTCGCCTGTGAGGCATTGGGAATGGATTCGCACGAGCGGCGGTGCGGAGTGGATGTCTCCCAGGACGAGGGCGACTAGTCCTTCGATGCGCTTTCCATGCTTTGCAGACTCTTCGCAGCAGGGACGTGGCTCGGCCAGATGGCCCTCAAAGCCCAGAATGCGGAAGTGTCCCCAGCGGGTTGGGAAGTCTGCATCGGCTACTTTTACGACTCGGTCAAAACCCATAGCTTATTTTACGGCCTCACGGTTCTAGCTATTGGATGACGGATTCTGAAACGGGATGCAATCGAGCGCGATACAGTGAAAGCGTGGTAGACGACAAACTCATTCTCATTACGTTGCTGGTGAAATTAGGCGTGGCCGCCTCGGTTGCGAGCGCGCTGGCCCGATCCCGCACCTTTCAGCGTCTTCTCTTTGCTGAGAACCGAAGTTCCAAGCAAACTCTTAGCCTGCTGGCATTTTTTCTGGTGCCGCTGACCCTGGGGGTTTGGGTGCGGTTGAATGTGCCGAATTTTCAGGCTGCGGATATTTCGTTTGAAACGGTGATTCTGCTGGGCCTGATGCTGGGTCCGGGGTGGGCAATGCTGAGCGCCGTGGTGCTGGCGCTTCCGGCAGAGATCCGGCATGAATACCTGGCTGCTCCGATTCTTTGCGGGGTGGGACTCATTTGCGGAGTCTTTGGCGCGTGGGTCGAAAAAGAGGAGATCTGGTCGTTTACGCCGTTTGTGGATTTAAGCATCTATCGATGGGTTAGGCGCAATTTGCGGAAGCCGAAGTTCGACCGGCAGATTCTGCTCCTGGTGCTGATTACCGGCATGGAGGTGGTCCATGTGTGGCTGTCGAGCGAGTATCCGCATCGGCTGTTTGCGCTGGATTCGGAGTCCAACCTGTTGCAGGTTCTAGTGTGGCTGTGCGCGCCGGTCGTGGTTGGAATCATGCTCAAGGTGTGGAACGCGTTGCGAATCGAGCTGAAGCTTGAGGAGCAGAAGCGGCTGGTTCTCGAAGCGCGCCTCGATGCGCTGCAGCGGCAGATCAATCCGCATTTTCTCTTCAATACGCTGAATTCGATTGCTTCACTGGTGCGGTTTCGCCCGGATCTGGCCCGGGAGATGATCGTAAAGCTGGCAAACCTGCTGCGGGCGATGCTCAAGGACCACGGGACATATGTGTTGTTGCGCGAGGAGCTTAGCTTTACCGACGACTATCTGGATATCGAAGTTGTGCGCTTCGGCGTGGAGAAGCTGCGCGTAGTGAAGGAGTTGGATGAGCGGACGCTGGATGTGCTGGTGCCGAGCATTCTGTTGCAGCCGCTGATCGAGAACAGCATCAAACATGGCCTTGAGCCGCGCATTCACGGCGGCACGATCACGATTCGCAGCCGGATGCAGGGCGACAGCGTGGTGGTGGAGGTCGAGGATGATGGTGTTGGGATTGTTCTCAACCCACCGACGACGCTCGAGCGTCAAGGCGCAGGAATTGGCATGAAAAATGTGCGCGAACGGCTTGAAGTGCTGTATGGCAATCGCGCGAGGTTCACTGTGGTTTCGCGGCCTGGCCGGGGAACGCTGGTTTCGATTGAGCTTCCGGCGAATGTGGCGGAGTTTGGCGGCAATGTCGCTGAAAGCCGCTCTCAGGTTCAGGTGCGTGCGACGAGCGACTCGTAGAACTCGACATAGCGAGGCACGATGCGCGTGGAGCAGAAGCGGTCCTGCGCGGTTTTGCGAGCTGCTTTGCGCATTGCCTGGTGGCGCTCGGTGTCGGTGAGGAGCGCGATAGCGGCCTGGGCCATTGCGTCGACGTCGCGTACGGCAAAGATCAGACCATCGACGCCATCGGTGATGAGTTCAGGCACGCCGCCTACGCGGGTCGCGATAGCTGGCGTCTGGCAGGCCATCGCTTCGAGGGCTGCGAGGCCGAAGGACTCCATTTCGCTGGGCATGAGCATGAGGTCGGCGAGCGGAAGGAGTTCGTTGACGCGATCCTGCTTGCCGAGGAAGTGGACGCGATCCTGGATTTCGAGTGTGTGCGCCAGCCATTCGGCAGTGGAGCGGTCGGGTCCGTCGCCGATGAGGATGAGCTGCGCGGGGATTTGGTCGGCGATCTGGGCGAAGGTCTGGATTACATCGGTGACGCGCTTGACGGGGCGGAAGTTGGAGAGATGGACGAGGAGAAACTCGTCGTCGGCGGCGTAGCGGCGGCGCGCTTTAGACCGGGCTTCTAGATCAGCGATGGGCTGATAGACATCGCAGTTGACGAAGTTATGCACGACTTCGATGGGCCGGGTGATGCCGAAGTTGGTTTGGGTGACTTCCTTCAGGTAGGACGAGATGCTGGTGACGCCGTCGCTTTGCTGGATGGAGTAGCGGGTGATGGGCAGGTAGGAGCGATCCATGCCGACGAGGGTGATGTCGGTGCCGTGCAGGGTGGTGACGAAGGGCAGGCGCTTGCCGCGTTCGGCCAGCATCTGGCGGGCAAGCAGCGCACTGACGGAGTGAGGGATGGCGTAGTGCACGTGTAAAAGGTCGAGGAGGTAATATTCTGCCACCTCGGCCATGCGCGAAGCCAAGGCCAGGTCGTAGGGTGGGAATTCGAAGAGGGGATAGTTCGAAACTGGAACTTCATGGTAGAAGATGCCGGTTTCGCGGCCGGTGAGCCGGAAGGGCTGCGAATAGCTGATGAAGTGGACTTCGTGGCCCAGAGCAGCCAGTTCAATGCCGAGTTCCGTGGCGACCACACCGCTGCCGCCGTAGGTTGGGTAACACGTGATTCCGATGCGCATAGGCCTGCTGGATAGGACGGTGGAAGTGGCTGGGAAGATTCCAGAAGTGCATGACGATGTTGCGAAGATCTGGTGACTGCTAGTTGGACGGATGCTGGCTCAACTGCTGTTGCGATGCATAAGGTGGCCAAAGTGGATGAGTTCGATATCGGGCGCGAAGGATGCGGCGCTGAGAGCGGCTAGCTCGATCTCTCGTGAGGCCAGCAGGCGGGTGCCAGCTTGGGCGAGTTCTGCGTCGTTGTATCCGGGATGGGTGACGAGCTCCCAGGTGCCATGCGGCACGGCGCGGAGCAGGGAGGCAAGTGTGGCGGGATCGAGCGTTCCGGTGGCTAGGACGCCGATCGCGCCGTCTGTGGTGACGAAGCCTTCTTCGGCTACGATCCGGCGAAATATGGGCTCGAAGGTCCGCAGAAGTTGCACTTGAATACGACGAAGCCAAGGCGCGCGGGGAGTGGCGCGGATGCTCCATTCTGGCTCGAAGGGGTTGCGGATGGTGCGGATGCCCGCGGCTCGGGCTGCGCGGAGCACGGGACGCAACACGCGAGGGAACATATGGGTGTGTTTGTGTGTGTCGATATGGGTCAGGTTGAAGCCATGGCCTTGAAGGAGCGAGATTTGAGCGGCGGCTTCGGCCTGGATTTCTTCTTCAAGGCGGCGATTCGAAAATGACCGGGACTTACGTTGCAAATACAGAAGACGCAGAAGGCCGAGGAGCGTCGGTTTGAAGCGACCTCCTGTGCTTACCGGATCGACAAGCAGGACGAGGTCGCGTCGCGGGGCCAGAACGGATTGTCCGTCGACAAGGACTACATGGCAGCCTACTCCGAGGCTTGGGTCCGCCATAGCAACGGCTTCGTCTGTGGCTGTAGCGCGAGCCATGAGAGTTGCACTGGTCAGTGCCTTTTGACGGTGCAGTTCCGTTATTGCGCGATTTACGCCGGCGGTGAGGCCGAAGTCGTCGGCGTTGATGATGAGTCTCTTCACTCGGTCGAGTGTATCAATTAGGCCGTTGGTGGACTGTTGATGGGCTTGGCCAGGAGACCCAGGCTGATCGAAGCCATGCTTATTTTTGAGAGGCGTTGTCAATTCGAACGGTATCGCGTCTGCTCTGGGAATTCGCTGGTATGATTGTGAGAGGGCTAACATGCCCAAGTCTGTGCCAGAGCGGGCGGTTAGCTCAGTTGGTTAGAGCGCCTGCCTTACAAGCAGGATGTCGGGGGTTCGAGTCCCTCACTGCCCACCATTCCCGCAATTTGTACGAGCTTTAAGCATTCTTAAAAGCTAGAGAACCGTACAGAAATCCAGTAAATACAGGCTATTTTCGATCTTCCGTCCGCCAGCGTTCACCGCCATCCCCTTGCAATCACTTTTTTAAGGTGGTACTTTCGGTGCTACGCGTTCTCGGATGTGGTGGTATTTTCCGCAGAGCACACTCCCGGAGGAAACATGCCGCTCACAGATGTCAAGGTTCGTAACGCCAATCCCAAACAGAAGGCTTACCGGATTCCCGATGCAAAAGGTCTGCACTTGTTTGTAACGCCTTCTGGTGGAAAGCTCTGGCGTTGGAAATATCGATTCAATGGCGCTCAGAAGCTCATGGCGCTCGGTAAGTACCCTGAAGTGCCTCTAGCGGTCGCCAGGGACCGTCATGCCGCTGCCCGAAGGCAACTAGCGGCAGGATCGGACCCAATGGCTGTACGGAAGGCCGAAAAGATCGCTATCCAGACCTGCGCTGAAAGCTCATTCCAGAGCGTTGCTGCCTTGTGGATGAACCATTGGCGGCAAGACAAGAGCGCCCAACACATTGACTCGACACGAAGGCGCTTGGAAGCCAATGTGCTGCCCTATATTGGCTCAAGGCCAATCGGCGAAATCGAACCGCCCGAACTTGTAGCGATGGTGAAAGCAATCGAAGCGAGAGGCGCAGCAGACTTGGCAAAACGCGCCTTGCAGACCACTGGGCAGGTATTCCGCTATGCCATTGCGCATGGACTCGCAAAGCGTAATCCGATTGTTGAATTCAAGCCGTCAGATGTTTTGAAGCCAACCAAGAAAGTCAATCTTGCTCGTGTCGATGCCAATGAACTTCCAGCGTTGCTTCGTGCAATCGAAGTTTACCGAGGGACGCAAGTGACACGGCTTGCAATCAAACTTATGGCGCTGACATTCGTTCGCACAACCGAGTTAATCGAAGCGCGATGGTCGGAATTCGATCTTGAGAATGGGCGATGGAATATCCCTGCTGAACGCATGAAGATGGACACACCGCACATCGTTCCGCTTTCGTCGCAAGCTATCGAAGTTCTGGAATTGCTCAAGTCGTTGACGGGTGATTGTGAATTGCTGTTTCCAGGTGAGCGCAATCCCAACAAGTCGATGAGCAACAACACAATTCTGTTTGCTTTGGATCGCATGGGATATAAGGGAAGGCAAACCGGACACGGCTTTCGTGGACTCGCATCCACCATCTTGCACGAGCGTGGATTCAACCATGAGCACATCGAACTACAGCTTGCACACGCACCGCGTAATGCCGTCAGTGCTGCTTACAATCACGCGCTCTATTTGGAACCACGTGCGGTAATGATGCAAGCATGGGGTGACTTTCTGGAGCAAACACAGCGAGGCGGTAAGTTGTTGCCGTTTCGTCATGATGCAGCATGACGCATCAATTCAACGATTAGATAGTTAAGCTACCCATTGGTTGTTAGGCTGCATTGTTGATTGACGATGCAGCCTCTTTTTATGCGCTGGCGTTGTGTCGATGCGGACGGCTTTTCCCACCTCTCTGTCTATGAAGGTACGCATCTTCCGTATTATCCTTTTTCATCCGTATCTTCCCCATCTTCGATCTTGTGGACTCTCCGAAGATGTGGAAGCTAAGTCCTTTGTTTATCGAATATATGTATGTACAGACTAATACAGTATCTTCGTCCATTTCTTCCCTCTGCGAAGATGCGGATGCAGACCTTCCGACTGCCGAAGAAACGGATGGACTGCTCACGTAGTCTATGGCCTACAGGGACCGAATCGAGATGTCTAGTCCTTGTAGGTCATAGACTACAGCGAAGAATGAGCAAGAAACTAGCGGAAAAATATATCTATCCAAGGCGTGCAATCAGGGTATAAGTCTGTGCTATTAGTTAGAGAGCGTCTGACTTCGCAGGCGTACTCTAACTTATCAGGAGAATCAGTAATGGCTAAATTTGATGGTGTGACGATGGCATTGAGGCAAGGCGCTAAGGTTCGACGCGCTAAAACATGGGATGCTGAAACGGTGATGTTCGTTCAAGGCGACGCTTTGGTTGTCAGTGCCTACAAAGGCGAGCCGTCTGCTTACGATCTAAGCTGGTACGAGATCGAAGCAGAGGATTGGGAAGTCATTGAGCCAGTCAAGGCAGCTTGAAAGCAACCGGCAATTCCCAAACCCATCCACCATTCATGGCGAGCTTGCGAGGGGTAATTGAGAGAGCCTTTTGAGCACGAATCAAAGTGTCGCGTTTGATGTCGCGAGTCTCGCGAGCGTGCTCAAGAAGTTCTTTCGACGGTACAGGGCCATTGCGTAGTGTCTCCAGTAGAAACGCTTTGGCCTCT